>NZ_CP076128.1:4145000-4445000 GCF_018736065.1 Flammeovirga kamogawensis | reverse complement strand
AAGAGAATGGTTACAACTAGAAGAAATTGTAACAGGTAAAGTAGCACTTACAAAAGAAAACGAAGAGGTTGCTTTTACTTATTTAGCTACACTTTTAGGAAGAACTTACGATGAGACACGTTCGGCTCATCACAGATTCTTACAGAACAATGATAAAAACAACGGTCTTTTCCATATTGTTTACTGGTTAGGTAAATTAGCTATGGACGAGCAGTTTGAAGATAACGCTAGAGTAATTAGTTTCAGCCCTACGTTAAGAGAACGTATTGGTCATCACATGTATGGTGATAGATGGGCAGATAAAATTAAGCGTGTTTTAGCACACAATGGATTAATACACCGTCCTATTCATATTATTAGCTCGAACCTACACAGTGTAATGAATTCTTTCTTTGCTTTAGATGCACTAGGAAAGAAAACTACAAAAGTAGACTTCAGTACAATAATGGAAGAAGTAAGCCAAAGCGAAAATGGGCATCTTAGAGATAAGATTTCTAATAATGCTATGGAAAAAGGAATGATTCAAATAAATGAAGACTCTGGAACTAATATTTCAGTCCAATTATTTGATATGGCTAAAATACCTACTTCTTACCTACCGAAAGAGGTGAAGTTTGAAAAGCTTAAAAACCCAGATAATGCACCTGTTATTATTGTAATGGACTATGCATTTGGAGAACAAGCTTTTGAAACAATGGACGAACTCTTGAAACCATTTACAGATGGCGACAATAAAATAGAATTAGATGTTCGTTCTGTTTCTATAATGGGTAAAGCCGGTATTCTAAAAGGAGGTAAAGGAGATATCATGATACCTTCTGCACACATCTTTGAAGGTACAGCAGATAATTACCCTGTAAATAATGACCTTAAAGTAGAAGACTTTGCTGATCTAAAAGAAATCAAAAGTGTAGGTGGACCAATGATTACAGTATTGGGTACATCTTTACAAAACAAAGATATTCTTAAATACTTCAAAGACTCTTCTTGGGGTGTAATGGGATTAGAAATGGAAGGAGCACATTATCAGAAAGCAATTCAAGGAGCTTCTAAAATAAGAAATAATATAAGTGCTGACGTAAAAGTGAGATACGCGTATTATGCTTCTGACAACCCTCTAATTACAGGAAGTACACTTGCAAATGGTAGTTTAGGACTAACAGGAGTTCGCCCTACTTATGCAATTACACTTAAGATTTTAGAGAAAATTTTAGGCGATCATAAATAAGGAGTTAGTGGTAGCGATATAATGATAGAATTTTTAAGGTGAATGCCTTATTCAGAATTACTATTTTAAAAATCACGAATACGTTAACTAACCTCTTTAAGGTTTATATTTCTACAATTTTTTTTGTAGTGTTGCACATTGTAAAATTAAATCATTTAATTTCTACAATGTGCAATTATTTTATTCCCTTTTTTGTTTAAAAAGAAACCACAATTAGTTCGCTTTTCATTCAAAATCAAAAATTATCAATCCTGTTAAAATAGAATAGTAACGCACAAAAAGTAGTAAAAAACACACTTAATTTTATAGTTTGTTACTTATGAAAGGGAATAATAATTGCTTCAAAATATAACGTACAAGTAAAAGATAAATACTAAGATGAAAAAGAATCAAGAAAATCAAAATCAAGAAATTGATTGGGATGCTTTGGAAGCAGAAGACAAAGCAAATGAATTAGATAGCGAAGAAAAAGTTGATCATGAAAAAATCAACGAAGAAAAAAAGAAACTTTCTAAAGAAGAACAGTACAGCCCATACCCTGACGATTTTCTTGCTGAGATTAATATTATTCGAAAAAATTACGATAATGAAGTAAAAAACGAAGAAATTGATCAAAACAACTTGGAAGAATAATATTTATCATCTTTCTTGTACAATAGAAGTTAATAACCTGCGTTATTTTTTTGAAGTGCTTGATAAGTAGTACCCTCTACATAGGTCAAGACTATTTTTATTTAGAACTCATTTAGTTTATTTGATATGCCGTTGATGTTCGATCCATCAAAATCCAGAGCTATACTAATAGGTATAGGTACATTCCTAAAAGACGATGATCTTTATAGACGTGAGCATGTTTATAAAGACATTAGTTTGCTAAGAGACACACTTACTGACGCTCAAATTCTTGGGCTGCATGAAAAGGATATTATCTCCTTAGTGGACTCCGAAGGGAACACTATGATTAAAGAGCGTATTGCTGAGGTTGCAAATACCACAGAAGATACATTAATCTTATTCTACTCAGGATATTTGATTGAAAGAAGAGGAAAACTTATTCTTTCATCACCGCATACTACTGTAAAACAATGTCATATTAATGGTATACCTTTAACAGAAGTTGTTGACATTATCAACGAATCTTCTGCTAAAAATGCCTTTCTAGTATTAGATGCAGAGTATCGTTCTGCACCAACTTTTGGCGATTTTGACAAACTAAGTATCAAAACAATAGAAGATCTAGTTCCTTTCGGACCTGTAAAAACATATATTGTTTCAGAACTTGGACAATCAGATTCTCAAAAAACCATTGCTTCTGGCTTAACTTCTTTATTACAAACAGGTATTGAAGAAGAAAAAGAAGTACTTACAATTGCAGACATAAAGAATAACTTCTCTAACGATGCTTCTTTACAACATGTATCTTTTGTAAGTAACGATGTTCCAGATGCCCCTATCTGTTTCAATAAACGTTTTTCTATTGCTCAAAAACTTAGAGCTTCGATTAAGAAATGCTTTGATGATAAAAATTACGCCGAAGCATTACCATTCTTAAAAGAAGGTATTGAGTTATTTGAACATGACGAAGAATTTAATAATATGGCTGCTTTTGTAGAAACACTACAACAAGCAGAGCAGATGTACAATAATCAACATTTTGAAGCTGCTAGAAATAGATATCAAGCTGCTTACGAAATTCTGAAAGAAGATACTGCACACAAAGGCATTGTAAATTCTTTAGAAAAGATTGCTGAAGAACAGTACACAAATAAGAATTTTGAATCTTCTAAAGATACTTACACTCAATTATTAGAATTTGATACATCTAATAAAGGGTATCAAGATAAAGTTGATTTCTGTAATAGTGAATTAAAATTTACTTCTTTAATTGATTTAGGAGATAAAGCCTACTTCGATAATAATTTTATTGAAGCAAAAGAACATTACAATAAAGCTCTTGATTTTAAACAAGACGCTGTTGTTCTTAGAAGAAAAGAAGAATGTGAAAAATTCCTTTCAAGAGAAGAAAAATTACGTGCAGAAGTGCGTGATGAACTTAGAAAAGAATTTGAAGGTGAGTTTTCTAACAAAGTAAACGATCAGTTAAAAACAAAAGAAGTTGAGATTGAAGAACAACTTCGTGATAAGTTAAAAACTGAGTTGTCTAATGAATTACTCCCAAAAGCTAAAGAAGAAGTTACTCTTGAGTTAGAAACTTCAATTTGGCAAAAAACTGCAATTTGGAATAGTGTAGAAGGATATCAATTCTATCAAAACATGTTCCCTGAAGGAAAGTTTGTTGAGAAATCAAAACAAAGAATTGAGCAAATCAACAAACAGACAGTAGTTAAAAAATTACAAGAAGAAGCTGTTCCTGCTCCTGTTGTCGTTGAAAGAAAAGAAATTCCGCAAGAAGAAATAGATATCGATCCTACGTTACTTATGGATCTTAGAATGGAACCTATTGAAGATGTTCTTACTAAGATTGAAGAAGCTAAAGGCCTAAAAGGAGAATACCTTTTATGGACTGATATGGAACGAATGCAACTCGATAAAGAAATTGATTTTGATGATGACGAAAAAGAAGAAACTTCGACTGTTGTTTCTGAAATGGACTCTGTTTTAGAAGAAGCTTTACGAGAAGTGGAAGAAGAAGAGAGTGAAATCTCTTTTGAAACACCATCAGAAATAATTACCTCTGAAGATTCATTCAGTTTAGAAGAAGCACAAGAAATAACATCGTCTGCTCAAGAATTTACAGAAGTAACATCTGATGTTAAAGACGAAATTGTACAAACTACTTTCGACACTGAAATAGAAGAAGCAACATCAACTACAAATAATGTTAGCACTTCTGAAGAGGACCTTGAGCAACTTTCTGAAAATGACCTTTGGTTAAGAGCTGAAAAGCTGAACACTAAAGATGGTTACTTATCTTATATTAATTTTACTAAAACTGCCGAGCAAATTGCAGAAGCTTATTTTAGAATTAATAAACTAGACAAAGGAGAACCTGTTGAAGTTATTACTCAAACTCCTTCTGTTACAGAAGAAACACCTGTAGTAGCAGAAGAAGAGGTAGTAAATGTAATAGAAGAGGTTACTACTCCTGAACCCGTTATTGAAGAAACTCCTGCTCCTATTGCTGCAGAAGAAATTAACACTCCAGCTGTAGACAGTGCTCTTGTTTTTATTGATGGTATGAACGAAAGTGATCTTTGGAGAATTGCTAGTGGTTTAAATACTATAGATTCTTACAAAGAGTACTTAAACCGTACTGAAGAAAACGAATATCTTGCAGATGCTTATTCTAGAATTAATACGATTCAGAATGCTGACGAAGGAGAAACGATAACTTTTGAGGATAATTCTACTCCTGTAGTTGAAGACACTATAATAGAAGAAACAGTAGTTGAAGAAGAAACTCCTTCTACATTACCTGATTTAGTAGAAGAAAGTACTACTGACTATACAAACGGTCATGAAGTACAAGTTGAAACTATAGTACAAACAGAAACTGAATTTAACCTTGAAAAGGACGTTACTACAGAAATTACAGAAGAAGAAGTAGTAGCAGAGGAAACAACTCCAATTCCTGAAGTAAAGGAAGAACTAACAGCAACTGCACCTTCTATAGATGCAGAAGAAGAAGCTCTGTGGAAAAGTACTTGTGAAGAAAACACATTAGGTGCTTACTTTAATTACTTAAATAGTACAACAAGTAAGTCGTATTGGAAAGAAGCAAAAGAAAATATTAGTGCTTTAAAAAATGATTCTCAAGCAAAAGAAGAAGATGATTGGAAAAAAGCACAAGAGATAGATACGGTAGAAGGTTATAAAACATATATCCGTAAATATCCTCTAGGAAATTACTACGCAGCAGCAATGATGCGTTTAGGGAAATTAGAATAATAAAAGCTGTATAAATACTATTAAAAAGGTCGTTGATTAAATCAATGACCTTTTTTAATGCCAAAAATTAAGAAATGGTAAACTCTAAAATTACTGACCATGATCATTGGAAAGTAAATAATATTTATCAATTTTAATTGTATAAATAGTAAGGCAATAATAACTAGTTATTATAAGTAAGATTATTATTAAATTATTGCTTTATTTATTTCAACAAATTTCCTAGTTCCAATATAGAACACGTTAAAAATAAAAATTAAATACCATGTCACTTTTTAGAAGAACACTTGTAGCCCTTGATGGGTCTGAAAAAGATAAAAAATTATTAGAACATGCAAGTACTCATATCGCAATGGGTAAAGTAGAGAAATTATACTTTATACATGTTCAAAAGTCTTTAAACTTACCACAAGAGCTTACAGATAAATATCCTGATATGTTGAGCCCCTTAGATGAGTCTATTGGCAAAACAATGGATACCTTAATCCATAAGTATATTAAAAATATTGATAGCTATAATTACGAATTAATGATTGAAGAAGGTGACCCTGCCGAAACAATCATTAAAATGTCAAAAAGAAAGCAAGTTGATATTGTAATTATTGGAAAAAACAGTTCTGGTGAAAGAACAGGATCAGTAGCTCGTAAAGTTGCAAGCTTTGCTCCTTGTTCAGTATTATTTGCTCCAGAACTTCTACCAGAAGACAGAACTACACCAAATATTTTGTTACCTCTTAACTTCTCAGATTCATCTAAAGAAGCACTAGAACAGACAGAAGAGTTAGCAAAGCTTGTGAAAGATTCTAAAGTAATTGCTATCAATTGTTTTAGAGTACCTCAAGGTTATTCATCAACAGGTAAATCTTACGATGAAGTAGCAAAAATTCTTTCTGAAATCTCTGAAAAGAAATTAGATAACTTTGTTGCACAAACAGGTAATTCTAACCATGATATTACAACTGAACCAATATTAATTGGTGAAGATGAATCTAAATTTGATGCAATCTATAAAACAGCTAAAAAGGTAAGTGCGGATCTTATTGTAGTAGGTTCAAAAAGTAGAACTTTTATGGCTTCTATGGTTTTAAGTAGTACTGCAGAGAAACTATTATCATCAGATATTAATTTACCTATTCTTATTTATAAGAGCAAAGGTAAAGCATTAGATATTTTCAACTTCTTTGATAGAATATAGAATAGTGTATTCTCTAGAAATCATCTTTTTATATTTAGTATACAAAGAACTATTTTAATAAAACAGAAACCGATCATAATATATATAAATATTAGATCGGTTTTTTAATTAAATTCCATTTTCAAAGAATTTTATATTGTTATATCAACACTTTATAAAATAAAAGCAATAATTCACAGAAAAAGGATGAATAAAGTCACCTTATTTTAGAGAACATTAATAGCATCTAACTAAAAGATTTATTGCACTTTTGTATAGTAAAATTTTTAATCTCACACTTATAACATTCTTTCATTCTATGGAGATGTTTCTACAGTTGCTACAAACAGATTATGTAGCATTATTCGCAATTATAGCTTTTGGTATTTTACTTGGTAAAGTAAGTGTTAAAGGCGTTTCCTTTGGATTATCTGCGGTTATATTTGTAGCTATGTTTTATGGTTACCTAATGAATGCATTGGGTTACGATGACTTTGCTATTCCTGCTATAATTCAAAAAATTGGTTTATTATTATTCATTTTTACTATTGGTATGCAAGCTGGTCCTTCGTTCTTCGAAGCATTCAAATCGCAAGGTAGTAAATTGATAATACTTGCTGTTTTATCAGTAGCATCTGGAGGTATAGTAACATTCCTACTCGGATGGATTTTTGACATTGACTTTAAGATTGCCGTTGGTTTACTAACTGGTGCGTTAACGTCTACTCCAGGTCTAGCAGCAGCAATTGAAAGTTCTCAATCTCCGTTAGCATCAATTGGCTATGGTATTGCCTATCCATTTGGTGTAATTGGTGTTATCTTATTTGTTAAACTTGCTCCAAAAATATTTGGAATTAGTGTAGAAGAAGCCGAAAAAAGATACGAGGAAGAAGCTACGGCAGATACTCCTGAACTCATGAATAGGAACTTCATTGTTACAAATGATAATATTGATGGGAAAACAATTGGAGAACTAAACATTCGTTTCATGACTAAAGCGAACATTTCGCGAGTGATGGAACCAAATACAGAAAGTAAACCACCTACCAAGGAAACTATCTTACATAAAGGTGATTTAGTAAAGGCTGTGGGTACTACAGACGCTTTAAAACGTGTTGAAATTTTATTAGGTGAAGTTACAGAAACAAAGATCCCTCGTTCTGGGTTACACGAGATCCGTTGGTTTGTTGTTTCTTCAAGAAATATTGTTGGTAAAACATTAGGAGAACTAGACCTTCATAACAACTTCTTAGCTACTGTAACAAGAGTTAGAAGAGCAGGATTAGAGCTTTCTCCAAGACCATCTACTCGTTTACGCTTTGGCGATAAACTTTTGGTATCATGTACTAAAGGTAACGTTGCTGGTATGACAGAGTTATTTGGTGATAGTATCAAGATGGTAGAAACTCCTAGTTTCTTACCTGTTGCACTTGGTATTATTGTAGGTGTTCTTTTAGGTAAACTAGAAGTTCCTCTTCCTGGTGGCTCATCATTCTCATTAGGGTTAACTGGTGGTGTATTAATGGCTGCCTTAGGTTTATCTCGTTTAGGGAAAACAGGACCTGTGATATGGCACTTACCAAGTAGTGCAAATGCATTATTACGCCAATTTGGTTTATTGTTGTTTTTAACTCCTGTAGGAGTTGGAGCAGGAACAAAACTAGTTGCTACAATTAGCGAATATGGTTTCCAGTTATTTGGTATCGGAGCATTAATTACATTAATCCCAATGCTAATAGTTACCATTGTTGGCCACTTTGTATTTAAAGTTAATTTCCTTTCTCTAATGGGTGCTTTAACTGGTGGAATGACATCTACACCTGGTTTAAGTGCAATGGATAATATGACAGAGAGCGACGCTCCACAAGTAGCTTATGCAACAGTATATCCTTTTGCATTAGTTGCCATTATTATCTGTGCTCAAATTATTGGAGGACTATAAAATAATATTTTACTACAACTATCTACATTTAACACTGGGTTATTAATTCAAGGGATTTTAACTCGGTGTTTTTATAAACTCCAGCAGTAACTACTTGCTGGAGTTTTTTATGTTTACGCTAATTCCTTTTCAATAAAAGTTAGCATATCCTTTAATACCTCTTCCTTGGTTACCTCATTGTGCATTTCATGTCTCAAGTTATTCCATTTTTTAAATGAAATTAATGATGCAGGTGCATTTTCAGAAAACTCCTTAGATGCACTATCAGAAGTGATATTATCTGCTGTTCCATGCATTAATAATGTAGGGGTTTTTAAGTTATCAGCATTCTTTATATTCCACTCCCCCGCATCTTTCACTCCAAAATAAAGTGCTGTACATATCTTGTTATGTACCAAAGGGTCTTTAACGTATTCTTCTCCTACTGATAAGTCTGATGATAAATCTGGTGGATTAAGTTTAGAAGGTATCACAAAGCCTTTAATAATGCTCCCTATAAACTTACCAATTTGCTCTTGCCATGCAGGTGGATCTGATGCTAGACGTAACCAAGGACTTGTTATTATAGCTCCTTTAAGATTGAGTGGTTGTTCTTTTAATAAAAATGACAATGCAATATTCCCACCCATACTGTGCCCATATAAAAACATTGGAATGTTGGGGAATTTATCATTTACTAAAGCCAAAAATTCTGATACATTATATAAAACATCTGCATAACTTGGCACTACACCTCTCTTCCCTTTGGTTTGTCCATGTCCTCTTTGGTCATAACCTATAAAACCAATACCATTATCATTAAAAAATTTAGCTACGTGGTTATAACGTAAAATATGCTCTCCAAACCCATGTATTAAACATACAATTGCTTTTGGTTCTTCTGTTTTTGGCAACCAACATTTTCCATATATTTCAATGTTATCATTAGTTGTCCAATTATATTCAAATTCTTTCATTTTAATCTTCTTGTTTCAGTTAATTATAATTTACACTTTTAAATTTATATCTCATTTATTCTATTCTAAAACCGTTAATTTTAATTCACTTCTAATTTCATTTTAAAAGAATTATTCCTTGATTCTAAATTCAATTTCTAAGATTAAAATTTAATAATAAGTAATTCAAAAAATAATAAAGCTATATTTACGCACTAATATTTAAACTAAAAAAATACATATCAATGATACAATCGATGACAGGCTTCGGCCAGGAAAGAATAGAAAATGATCAGTTAAGTGTATCTATTGAAATTAAGACACTCAACTCAAAAAATGCTGATTGCAACATAAAAATGTCATCTGCATTCTCTGATAAAGAAATTGAGTTAAGAAACTTATTAACTTCTAAATTACAGAGAGGTAAAATCCTTTTACTTTTAAATTATACATCAAAAAGAAATGAAAACCTTAAAGCTTCTTTAAATACAGAAGTGATTAAAAGTTATTATTCTGACCTTAAATCTGTTGCAACTGACCTTGGTGAAAACACAGATAATCTTTTAAATATAGTGATGGAAATGCCTGAAGTATATACTAAAGAAAACGATGAAGATGTAATTAAAGAAGATTGGCCTGTAGTTTTAGAAGCCATTAAAAAAGCAATTGATAAAACTATTGAATTCAGGTCTCATGAAGGAGATGCATTAGAAAAAGCAATTAGAGGTTCTATTACGAATATTACAGAATACTTAGCAAAGGTAATTGAGTTTGATCCGCAAAGAATTGAACGTTTACGCGAAAAATTAAATAATCAGATTGCTGAGTTTGAAAATAATGAAAATTTTGATCCGAGCAGATTTGAGCAGGAATTAATCTTTTATATTGAAAAATTAGATATTAACGAGGAGAAAGTTCGTTTAGAACAACACCTTAAATATTTCATTCAGACTATTGAGCAGCCTAAATCAAATGGTAAGAAATTAGGATTTATTTCTCAAGAAATTGGTAGAGAAATTAATACTATTGGTTCAAAAGCAAATGATGTCAACATCCAAAAAGTTGTTGTCAACATGAAAGATGAGCTTGAAAAAATTAAAGAACAGAACTTAAACATTCTGTAAATATCATTTCTATAAAAAAAGCCGACAAAATTAATTTTGTCGGCTTTTTTACGTTAAAGATTTACTAACAATCTCCTTCTCTTATATTTTTTTCCCAAGCCCAAGCAGAACTCATCATTTCGTCTAGTCCTCTTTCAGCTTTCCATCCAAGTACCTCATTGGCAATTGTAGTATCAGCCCATATTTTTTCAATATCACCCTCTCTCCTATCTACAATTTTATAGTTTACAGGTAATCCATTTGCTTTTTCAAAAGCATTAATTACTTCTAACACAGAACTACCGGTACCTGTACCTAAATTAAAGTACTCGTAATTTTCTTCGTTAATACCGTTCAATAAACGTTCAGCTGCAATAATATGTGCTTTAGCAAGGTCTACAACATGAATGTAATCTCTTACTGCTGAACCATCTATTGTATCATAATTATCACCAAAAACAGACAATTGATCTCTTAAACCAAAAGCCGTTTGCGTAATAAATGGCACTAAATTTTGAGGGACACCTTTAGGTAATTCTCCAATTAACGCTGTTTTATGTGCTCCAACAGGATTAAAATAACGCAATGCTATTGCTTTTAACTGAGGGTAAGCCTTTACGGTATCTCTTAAGATTTCTTCGCAAATTTGTTTGGTATTACCATAAGGAGACTCTGCTGGTTGCACTGGTGCATTCTCTGTAACAGGTAATGTTTCTGGCTGACCATAAACTGTACAAGATGATGAAAATACCATATTGGGTACATCATACGCTTTCATACAATTCAGTAAATTTATAAGTGAGACTAAATTATTTTGATAATATTTTAGGGGTTCTTTAACAGACTCACCTACTGCTTTAAATGCTGCAAAATGAATAACAGCAGCTAGCTTTGTATATTTTTTAAATAACTGATTAACACCATCAGCATCAATTAAATTTAACTCTTCGAAATGAGGACGAATACCCGAAATTTTCTCTATTCGATCTATTACTTCTTTATCAGAATTAGATAAATCATCTACGATAACTACATCATATCCTTGATTTTGTAATTCTACAACAGTGTGAGAACCGATATAACCTGTTCCACCTGTTACTAATATTTGTTTTTGAGACATAGGTATTTATTTAATCAATAATAAGTTCCTCAAAGCTAATCAGTTTACTTTCACTTTAAAAGTTTTATAATAACTAGATGTTGATAAACGAAGCAATATATATTGATTTGTAAATTTTGATGGAATACTGATTTTATTAATCTCATCTGCATCCTTTATTACCTCTGTCTTTAAAAGGTGTCCGCTTAAAGTATACCAAGTTATTTCAAGCTCTTCTTTTCTTAATTTATAGGGCAGCTCAATGTTAATATATTCTCCATTTGTTGGGTTTGGAAAAATCTTCACTTTTTTAAATAAATGATCGTTTTCTTTTAATGACGTTACTAATAAAGCTGATTCAAAATCAGGTACACCATAGCCATATAATGTATCTGGTCTTGAATATCTATCTGCAGCCGCTTTAATACGGTTTAAATACTCTTCTTGAGATATTACATCTGGTAAGGCTTGCATTAAACCTGCTAACAAACTAGCCATTTGAGGAGCTGAAAAAGATGTGCCATTAGATGTAGAAATCATACCACTTGTATTTATAATTGCAGCTCCTTCTCCAAGGGCCATTACATCTGGCTTAATTCTATTATTTACAGCAGGACCGACAGAGCTCGAAAAAGCTTTTGTCCCTTTACTATTCACAGAGCCAACGGTAAGTACTAATGGAGAATCCGAGGGGAACGTAATTTTCTGCCATGGGTTTCCACCTTCATTCCCTGCCGAACAAACAATCATTATACCTTTCGTAAAAGCATGGTTTGCCGCCATAGATATCCAAGCAAAGTCACCTGTAAGATCATCATGTGAGTAATTTTGTGTAGCATCATCAAAATCATAATACCCTAAAGAAGATTGGATTATATCCACTCCAAGAGAATCTGCTCTTTCTGCAGCAACTGTCCACATTAATTCCTCAATACGGCTTTCAAAAGACACATTCTCTGTTCTATATAAATAGTACGTTGCATTTGGAGAACCTCCAACGTAATCACCTTCAATATTCGCTGCCATTGTAGACAATACATTTGCACCATGTCTATGATCATCGTTCACAATGGTATCTCTTGAATAAAAATCAAAAGTATCTGCAACATCAAGGTCAACAAAAAACTTATTTACATCGTAATTAAAAAAACCTGCATCAAGCACAGCAATATGAATCCCCTCTCCTTTATAGCCTTGTTCATGCATTTTATCAATACCTAACATTTCTATTTGTAGGTTAGAAGCACCAAAAGAAGTTGTATCAGAAGCAGTTTCAACATCTTCTGATTGTATTCCACCCATAGATTTATCACTCATATTTAATACTCCACTTACATGAGGCAACGCACTTATAGCAACAGAATCTGCATTAGAAACAATTACAGCATTAAACCACTTTGATGGGTACCAAATAGTTGCACCAGTCTGTTCTACAGCATCAATATAGGAGGAAACTACAGGTAAATCACTCGAATCAATAGCAATATTAAAATGCTCTCTTCGATTTATTGATGCATCTGAAAGATAGGTACTTGGATCGCTCAATGAATGACTAGTAGCATATTTGTCAGAAAAAGTAACTAAAAAGTACTGATCTTGAGCGTATAATAAATTCGTAATCGAAAATAAAAGAATTGTAATTATCGATTTATTCATTTTGAAAGAAAATAATTTGAGTAAGTCGTCACATAATACAAAAATTATTAAACAAGAACTATCCTGATTAGTTATAATATTGACATGTTAGTAAAGAAAAATATATTCCCCCTTTAATCACTATATATTATTATGAAAAAAGAAGTAACTATAGTATGGCTCAGAAGAGATTTAAGGTTAACTGATAATCATGCATTATATCAAGCATTAAAAACCTCTAAAAATGTGCTTCCTCTCTTTATTTTTGATCCTCAAATAGTTGATGAATTAGAAAATAGAGAAGATACTCGCGTTACTTTTATACATCAGCAATTAGAAATAATTAAAAACCAATTAGAGAGTTACAACAGTAGTCTTCTCACGTTTTATGCAACCCCAAAACAAGCTTGGGAACAAATAATTAAAGAATATAATGTAAACGCAGTTCATACTAATCACGATTATGAACCGTATGCTATAAAAAGAGATCTAGAAATCCAGAATAGATTAGCTGAACAAGCTATTGGTTTTTATACACACAAAGATCAATGTATTTATGAGAAAGATGAGGTTACAAAAGACGATGGTTTACCGTATGTAGTTTTCACTCCTTATTCTCGTAAATGGAAAGCTAAATTTAATAACGATCAGAATGTATTGGCTCCTTTTGATTGTACTTACACATCAAATTATCACCAAACAGAACCACTTCCATTAATAAGTTTAGAGGAGATGAATTTTAAAACATCGTCTCAAAAAATTCCTCCTTTACAAATAGATCAAGAAATAGTTAGTAATTATGATACGCAAAGAGATTTCCCTGCAATTATAGGAACAACTCATTTAGGTATTCATTTGCGGTTTGGCACAATAAGCGTTCGGTCTGTACTCCGACAAACAAGTAGCTTAAACGAAGTCTTTTTCAATCAAATAATTTGGAGAGATTTTTACATGCAGATCTTATATCATTTCCCTCATGTTATTTCGGAAAATTACAACAGGAAATACGACCGTGTTCCTTGGGAGAATAATGAACATTTATTTGATGCTTGGAAAAAAGGTGAAACAGGCTACCCTATTGTTGATGCAGCCATGCATGAATTAAATACAACAGGATATATGCATAATAGAGCGAGAATGATTGTTGCCAGCTTTTTATGTAAACATCTGCTTATTGATTGGAGATGGGGAGAAGCCTATTTTGCAGAAAAGCTGAATGATTTTGACCTTGCCGCCAATAATGGAGGGTGGCAATGGGCTGCTGGAACAGGAACAGATGCCCAACCTTATTTTAGAGTATTTAACCCTACTTCTCAGATGAAGAAGTTTGATAAAGATTATACATACATAAAAAAATGGATCCCCAATTTTGATCCTGATAATTATATTGCTCCTATTGTTGATCATAAAGAAGCTAGAGAAAAAGCAATTGCTACTTATAAAAAGGCACTTATTGTTGAAGCTTAAAATAAAAGGACGTTACTTTTTACGAGTAACGTCCTTTTAAAAATGGATAATTAACAGTTATAACTATCAATTGATTTTTGATTAACCCCCAGCTTTTTTGGCTTTATACCCAGCCGCTTTGAGTAATTCCATTACTTTATCTCTAAAATCTCCTTGGATTATTATTTCACCGTCTTTAGCACTACCACCAACACCACATTTAGATTTTAATGTTTTTGCTAAATCTTTCAAATCATCATCAGAACCCACAAAACCAGTCACTAAAGTAGCAGACTTTCCTCTACGGTTCTTCTTATCTAACATTACTCTTAAATCTTGCTTATTAGCTGGTAATGTATCCTCATCTTCTTCTTTATCATAATCGTATTCAAAATCAGGATCAGTACTAAACATTACTCCTAATCTATCTTTCCAATCTCCTCCGCTATCTTTTTTATTCTTTCCCATCTTCTTCTTAATAAAGATCGTCTAATTTTAATTTTAAATATTTACTTATAGAAAGGTATACACTAGATACCACTACAAAAGTTCCTAAAAATACAGCTAAAATGCAGATTAACATAATATCTGAGGAATCTATAAGGTATATAAGTTCTGGCATTGATGTAATTGCAGAAAATGCAACAATTGATAAAAATACCGACGCAATTACCCCACCTATAGCACCTTGAATTGCTCCACGTATTAAAAAAGGTTGCTTAATAAAAATCTGAGTTGCTCCTACTAATTGCATAGAGCGAATTAAAAACCTTTGTGAGTACAATGCTAAACGTATTGAATTATTGATTAGAATAACCGCTGTTGTGAAGAATATTAATGCCAATATCATAACAACAATACCTATAGTTCTAATATTACCTCTAACATTTTGAAGAATATTCTTAGTATAAATCACCTCATAAACTCCTTCTAACACTTCTAATTGTGTCTTTATATCTTCTAGTGCTTCTTCATCATCAAGGTTTACATCAACCCTAACAGCATAAGCATCTCTTAAAGGATTGTCACCAAGGAAACGAATAAAATCTTCTCCTGTATTCTCAATCATAATCTCTGCTGCAGTTTCTTTACTTATGTATTGAGGAGGTTCGTTGTTAGATACAAAAGGAAGTTCTATCAGCTTTGTTTCTAAAGCTTCATGTGCAGAAGTAGATAACCCTTTTTCTAATATCACCTGCATTTCTATACCACTTGATAGCTTACTTGCTAAACGCTTAGTACCTACAGCAAAAAGGCTAAATAGAGCAATCATAAATAAAGCCGCTGAAATACTAAAAAGTACATTGGCATAAGGGTAACTCCCTACAATTTTTTTCTTCATTTTTATTTTTATGCTTCGAAATTAGTTCTTGATAAATTTCAAGTTATGTTTCTCACTAACAAAGAAACGTCAAAATTATAATTGTTCGTACCTAAACTACCACTTTATTATTGATTTCCCTTTAGAAGCAAGATAATCATTTGCCTTACTAAACTGATGGTTACCAAAAAAACCTCTATGGGCAGATAATGGAGAAGGGTGTACTGATTGTACTACCAAATGTTTTTTCGGGTCGATAACTTTTCCTTTTTTCTGAGCATATGCTCCCCAAAGAAAAAACACAACACCTTCTTTCTCTTCAGCAATTTTTTTTATAACTGCATCAGTAAATTTCTCCCATCCTTTTTTTTGATGAGAACCCGCACTGTGTGCTTCTACTGTCAATGTTGCATTTAAAAGCAAAACACCTTGTTCTGACCATCTTTCTAAATTACCAGACGTTGGTCTTGTAACACCTAAATCTCCTTCTATTTCTTTAAAGATATTGACTAAGGAAGGAGGTTGCTTAATACCATCTGCTACAGAAAAACAGAGCCCATTAGCTTGTCCATCTCCATGATAAGGATCCTGACCAATAATAACCACTTTTATATCGTCAAAAGAACAGTGGTTAAACGCATTAAAAATCTTTTCTTGAGGAGGAAAGATTTGTTTGTTAGCATATTCTGAGATTACAAAATCAGAGAGCGATTCAAAATATGGTTTTTTAAATTCTTCTTGGAGTTTTAATTCCCAAGATTTATCAAGTGGTGCTATCATACAAAAAAATAAAGCAACTGATAAAATGAATTATCAACTGCTTTTTTAAATTAAGATTTTACTATTTCGAAAGACAACGCCGCTGCTAGCTTTGCCGTCCTTTTATCAATATCAAAACGTGGGTTTAATTCTGCAATATCAGAAGATATCACTTTTCCACTTTTATATATTTTTTTAAACAAACGCATAAAAATAGGGTTAGGCTCAATACCATTATAAGCAGAGGCACTAACACCCGGTGCAAAATGAGCTGCAAATACATCCATACATGTTGTCTGATAAATGTAATCTACTGAGTCTAAAAACGCACTCAATTTATGCGTAGCTGCAACTTTATCCGATTCTGAAAAACGTCTACCAGAGATATACCTAACGCCGAGTTCTGTAGCTGTATCATAAAGTTTTTGGGTATTACTATTCTTCTGAATACCCATTACAAGATAATTAAAAGAAGCATTTGCAGCTTTTTGATCTTGAGCAATCTGATAAAATGGAGTACCTGAACTTGGCAATGGATTTGGCTCTCTCAAATCGAAATGAGCATCGAAATTCACAATACCTAATCTCTTACCAGGGTGTACTTTATCCATAAATGTTTTAACACCTAGATAATGACCATAAGCAATCTCATGTCCCCCTCCCCAAACTAGAGGGCGGTAACCTTTAAGTAATATTTTAGCAATCGCTTCACCTAAATCTTTTTGTGCTTCTTCAAGATCTTCGTTGTAACATTGAATATTACCAAGATCAATCATTTTTACAGTTTCAGGAAAGTGTACTGGCAAATTTGCCGATGCTTTACGTAACTCATAAGGACCATCTACTGCACCTAATCGTCCGCCATTTCTTTTTACTCCTTCCTGACACATGAAACCCAAGATTGCAATCCCTGTTTCACCTTCTTTTAAATTTGGAATTTCTTCTTCACTCCAATCTATAACTTCAATTTTCTGATGCCATCTATATACGTCGTAGGTATCGCCATCTATACGGCCTGTCCAAATGCTAGGATCCGTGGCTAAATATGTTTTATTAATCATGGTTATATGGTACTATTTCAAGATTTAATTTAAAGATGTAAAATAGTATTTTATGGTTGAAGACAAATTAGTAAAAAGGTTGACAATGACCGAAAAAAAACGTATCTTATTATATGATTTTCACCACCGACAGCCATTTAATTGCTATCAATACTACTTTTCTTACCTAATTATTGACCACACCTATGACTTGTTTGTCTTATAATAAATTGTCTTTACTTGATACGCTACTATAAACCTTATCTCGATACTTAATATCACTATCCCATGAAAAAACTATCTTATACATCTACTATTAGTGACACTAAAATAAATGGACCATCTACTGCAGATGAATTAGAAATACCTAGAGATACCCCAGAAGAAGAAGTTATTAATAGCTTTACTCATGGCGTAGCTGCTGTGGCAAGTGTTTTTGCACTTTGGTTAATTCTTAATAAAATTGATATTGCCGATCCGAAATATATTATCAGTGCAATGCTCTATGGTGGCAGCATGATTATACTTTTTACATGTTCTACTTTATTGCATATACACACAGATGATGCCTACACAAAAACATTTGTGATCTTAGATCATTCTGCAATTTATTGGCTAATAGCAGGTACATACACTCCTATGGCACTATTAAAAATAGCTAACCAAGGTGGTACTGAATTATTTATAGCCATCTGGATTGTTGCTATATTAGGTACTATTTTTAAACTTATCGTTGCAGACAAATACCAATGGATTTCTGTTGCTCTATATGTTGGAACAGGTTGGGTAGGTATTCTACTATTGCCCGAAATGATGAGTGCTGTAGGTGATGGAATATATTGGATTATTGCAGGTGGTTTATTCTATACGTTAGGCGTACCATTTTATTTATGGAGAAGCTTAAGATACAACCATGCAATATGGCATTTATTTGTTATGGCAGGTGCTGGCTGTATCTTCTATGGTTTTTATTATTATGTATTTTAAACCTTAACCTACTTCTATTTTACTATTTCCACTACCTAATGGTACTAATTGAATTTTTGCAGGAATTCGGTCTTTTATAGCTGTTACATGGGATATAATAGAGATCGTCTTTCCTCCTAAATCATTTAATTTTTCTAAAGCACTAATTGCTTGGTCAAGTGTATCTTCATCTAAAGTTCCAAAACCTTCGTCTATAAAAAGACTCTCTACTTTGGTATTATTACTTGCCATATCTGCCAATCCTAAAGAAAGTGATAAACTTAATAAAAATGTCTCTCCACCACTTGCAGAAGTAACCGTTCTTTGCTGGTTACCTGCATATTTATCCACAATAAAAAGGTCTTCTAATTCGCTTATATTCGAAGTAGAAAATAAATACCTATCTGTAAATTTCTCTAAGTGAATATTAGCAAAATGAAGTAATTTTCTAAGTACAATACTTTGAGCAAACACATTAAATTTATCTCCTTTTTCAGAACCTATTAATGTATTCATTGTTTTCCACAACAACAATTCAGAAGCTAAAGCTTTACGTTCTTTCTTTACTTCAATTAATTGCTTCTTATTATTTTCTTCAATACTTAAACTTGCTTTTTGAATATCTAGTTTGCCTGTTATATCCTTAATTAACTCATCAACCTCTTCAATTTTTTCTACTAATTGTTCTTTCGTTTCTTCTTTAAATTCATCCTTTTTTTCAACTCTTTCTTTTTCTTCATTCGTTGCTTTCTTTTCTGTAATAGCTATTGTAAGTCTCTTTTCTAAAGATTCAATTAACTCTTTAGTGGTTAAGTAAGTAGTTTCTTCCATCTTCATAGATAAGAAATCTTCTTCTTTTAAAGATTTACCTTCTAGAGCTTTCAAGAATGTATTTCTAGTAACAATTTGCTTTTCTTTTTGAGCTAAAACTTCAACTTCAGTTGTCTTTAAACTAGATGTATTTACCTGAAGTTTACTCTGTAAACCACTTATACTGTTTTTTATCTGATCTACTTCTTTACTCTTTAAATCTTTCGTATTTAAAAATACTTGTCTTTCGTTTGCTACTATTTTAGTTCCAAATAACAATTGCCTTTTCTCTTTAAGAGCTGTAATTGTCGAACTACTAGTAGTCACTTGAGTTTGCAGTTGTGTTTTTTCTTTCTCCTTTGTAGTAATTATAGTCTTTATGTATTGTTGACTTTCCTGTTGTTTTTCTAATAAAGAAGGTAACTGATTTAGTCTATTTATAGTCTCATTCCACTCCAGCTGCTGCTTTTCTAATAAAGTTATATCTAGTGTATTTTCTGTAAATGCTAAATAAGGAATAAAAAGTGCTTTATAGTTTTCCCATTCGTGCTCATACTCTTCACCTAATTTCTGAATCTCTAACAAACTACCAAGTAATTGCTCTTTTGTTTGAATAGCATGTCTATTCTTCATTTCTTCTTTTAATTGAAGAAGTTGAGCTGACACTTTTTCTGTTGAGACACCTTTAATAGATAAAGCTATAATTACTTTCTCAATGCTTAATTTCTCCTCTTTAAGCTTTTCAATTAATCCATTTGATGTATCATTTAACGCTACTTTTTTCAATTGAAGCGTTAGTAATTCCTTTTCAAATTGTACTCTCTTCTTTTGAGCATTTTCAAGTAACAGTAAGGTGTCCTCTTTCTCTTTCTTCGTCTTTTCAAACTCAGAAAAAGCTAAAGTAGAATAGTCTTCTTGTTTAGAAACAGGATGCTCTAATGCTCCACAGACAACACAAGGTTCATTCTCTTTCAATAAACTCCTAAGCGTAACTACATTTTCAGACACTTCAAAATGCAAGCGTTCTAATTTTACAATAAACTCATTTAAAGATACATTTAAGTATTGCTCTTGTTTTTTTGCCTGACCAACTTCAACTTCTTTTTCTTCTAACGCTTTGACTATTGTTTCTAAATCTAGAATACATTGTTTTTGCTCTGCTTCAAATTGGTCTATTTTAACAAGAGATTGGTGTGCATGTTCAAACTTGTCAATCCGTTCAGATAACAATTCATTACTCATGTCAGAACTAGAATGGTTATTCTTCATAGAATCAATCTGTTGTTGACTTGCCACTGTCCATCCCTTAATAACAGACAAACTTTCTAAGAGGTCTTTACCTTTTAATCTTTTGCGTGTTTCTTCTGTATGCTGAGACAATTGTTTATCAAAAGCTGCTTTTTTCTCTATAAGTTGCTTTTTAGATGACTTGATTAACGGAAGATGATCTTGTAAAGTACTTAATACTTTATTTTGATCAGACCAGTCTAATAAATTCTCTTGTTCCTCTTTATATTTTCTTATAAAATCTTTTGCCTCACTTTCATTCTTTTCCGCTTCTAATATTTCGGTATTTACACTTTCAAAGGCTTTTTTTATTGACTTTAAACTTTCTTCTTCTACTATTATATCTTGATCTAACTGATCTACTTTTAGCCAAGTACTCTCTTCATTTTTAATCTGTATAATCAGTTTTTCTAATTCGTCCAAAAAGATAGAATAGCGTTCTTCTTCTGTAGACAATGTTACGCTATCTAATGCTATTTGATTATCTAGAGTTACCTTTTTTGTAGTTAATTCTTCTAACTTTTCATTAGCATAAACCCATGATTGATGAAGAGGGATAATAGGCACAACTAACTCATGTTCTTTAATTGCCTTTTTATCCATCTCTTTTGATTGAAGTTCCTCTTCAATAGCATTGATCTTAATTTGCTTACTTCGAATATCAGTAACCAAGCGTTCTAACTCCTTTTTTATTTCAAGCCCTTTATCAAGTGTAATCCGTTTTTTCTGTACTAGAAGTAATTGGTTAGTATACTCTTTCTCTAGCCTTTTAGCATCTGCTAATTGTTCTTCAGATAAAGGTTTTAAACTATCAATCCTATCAAGCAATTTTCTATCGATAGCATTTATCGTTTTATGTTTTTCGAATGCTAAAATACTGAGCTTTCTGAAATCAAAAGAGCGTGTAATTTTTTCCAATAAATCACTTCTTTCTTTTTTGTTTGCCTTTAGCAAACGGGCAAACTCTCCTTGAGAAAGCATTACCGATTTCACAAATTGATCGAAGTTTAAACCAATTAATTCTTCATTTATGGTAGGACATTCCGTTTTTTTCTGATTAAGTACAGTCAAAGAGTTTAAATCAATAACATCCATGTCATAGTCTTTAATCTCTCCTGCATTTTTACCTTGCTTATTTGTGGAAATCATCCACTTTGCTCTATATTTCTCTATTTTACCTTTTCTTGTAATCTGATAATCTAGCTCTATTATTCCTTCTTTTTCTCCTCTGGTTAACATTGACCCTGATTGCAAAAGAAAGTTTTTTGATATTTTATTTTTAGGATTTACTCTTGGTACTCTATTAAATAACGCCAAAGTGATTGCATCCATAATGGTAGATTTCCCGGCTCCTGTTTTACCAACAATAGCAATTAATCCTGCATCACGTAATTCATCGTCTTGATAATTTATAGTATTCTCTCCTCTTAACGAATTGATATTTTTGATATATAGCTTTAGTAATTTCATCTCTATTCTCCCTCTTTAATTTCTACCTCTTCTGTTAATTGTTTAAAAGCATCTATTAGCTGACTTTTAAAATCTGTCTCTAATTGTACAGTTCTTTCATCATCTATTCTTCTTGTAAAAATATCTAATGGAGTTAACTCAGAAATATCTACTGTTTCGTCATAAAGTTCATCTGCTCCTTCAACAGATTTATCAAAAGAGAATCGTGATTTAATAATTAAGGTATTAGTCTCTTTATTTCGAGTATTAAATTCTGCTTTAAATGCCTCAATTTCACCTTGTAGTAATGGATTATAAGTTGGTTCAACTATTTCAAGTTCGACTAAACAAGTCAATTGATCGGAAGAAACATTTAGTACTACTATTTTCTCTTTTACTTCTTCTAAACTTCCTACAATCTTTTTTAAGATTCTAAACTTTGGAATTTCTATGGCTGAAGAAGATACTTCTGTATCAATATTAATTAGTCTTACAGTATGCTTGTATTTTCGTTCTGAAAAAGATAATGGAATTGGAGAGCCAGAATAATAAATAGGTACATTACCTTTTACGGTTTGTGCCATATGAATATGCCCTAAGGCAACATAATCAAATACCTCAGAAAAAATATTTCCTTCAACCCCTGCTTGATGTCCCATTTGGATTTCACGTTCACTGTCTGGGTCTGAAGAAACACCATGTGTATACAAATGCCCCATTGCAATAACTGGCTTATTAAGCTCTAAAGCTGCTATTCTATTTGCAACTTCATCATAATGCTTTTTTATTCCTTCTTTTATTGCTGCATACCTATCGTCAATGCCTGTATTATCAACTACTTTTCTAATATCTCTATCTCTTAAAAACGGTACGGCTGCAACAACAGCTTCTATTGCTCCAGTAGTATTTTTTACGTAAATAATTTCATCATCAACAGTATCAGTCAGGCCACTTACTACAGAAATGTTGTCTCTTTTTAAATATATTTTTGCTGCATTTAAAGCTGAGGTACTATCATGATTACCATCTGTAATGATAATTTGTAAGGTCGGGTTATCACTTCTTAGTTTGGCTAAGCTATCAAAATAAATCTCTTGACTAGAAGTGGAAGGATAGGCGGTATCAAAAATATCTCCTGCTATTAATAATACATCAATATTTTGAGTTCTTATAGTTGAGTTAAGCCAATCAATGAATCGTCTAAAATCTTCATTTAAAGAAAAATCATATAGTTTTTTGCCAATGTGCCAATCGGCTGTGTGAAGCATTTTCATGAAAATGGGTAGTTTAATTGTTAGTTAAAAGTAGCTTTTTTTTGGATGTTGACAAAATAAAAAAACCTCTTTCGATTTCTCAAAAGAGGTTTTTCATTTATTTCTTGTCTGCCTTTTCTAAGTCCTTTAAATGGCGCTTAGTAAGGTGATACATTTTACGTTTGTGACGGTAGTCCAAATAGTATCCTACCATTGGAAATACTGCACTCAATGTTACAATGAACAGAATCTTAAAAATTAATCCTTCTCCTTGCATAATAATAAAGTTTAAGTCTACCGCGAATATATATGATTAATATTACCTTTTTACCATTATTAATATAAAATATTTAATGGTCTAAAAATATTAACTAAAATATTAATCCTCTTGTTTTCCGTGTATCATTTCCGAAACACTATTCGGCTTATCTGTAAACTCTCCAATTACAATTCCTGCAAAGTGTAACACTACAAAAGTAACTAAATAGTAAAGAGATAATTTATGGATATCTTCTAATAATTTATGGGGTCCTATATCATTTACAATACAAGTACCTGTTATTAGAGATCCTCCTACGCAAACATAGAAAATAGTATATACCCATGATTGAAATTTCTCTTTTGCTGGAATTGAAGAAGATGTTAAGTTAGAAAACTTTAACCCGTGCATCTTCGCATTTAATGCTAAACGTAATGAATACAAGCCAATTAATAAATAGCCTACATAAATATGCCATTCAAACATATTTCCTCTTATTACTTTTGCAATTTTTACAGATTGCTTTTCTGTTATTGCTACACCTATTTTAGTAAGCTGCTCAGTTAGGATATCACTCATCACATATTTATTCATCCAATTAAGGCGTAAAAAAATTGTGAGTAGCATAAATAACATGCTAAATGCTATAAGCCAATGTAGCAACCTATGTGCTCCAGAATATTCTTTGCTCTTACTCATTGTAGATTGAAAAGTTTGTTATATAAAAAATTGAGTGCTCCAATTTAATAAGAAGATAAAGATTATAAAATATTATTTTACTTAGCACATAAAAAAGAAATAGCATCATTTAATAAATAAACACCGACGATTCAGTTTTAATTCTTGTTATAGTATTGTTTCTTGTACAATTAGCACTTACTCAAAAGATTATTAACCCCTTATGAAACATCAACTTAAAAATCTAGTAACCTTACTTTTTCTCTTTATCTCACCATTAGTTTTAGGGCAAAATGCAGAAGAGCCATATCCACTACTTAGTAGCTTTGTAAATCAAGGTGGTAAATTTGAAGATAAAATTCAGCTCTTTATTGTTGAGTTTGGGCATACTTCAGAAGTTAAAGTACACGTTACTTACCGTAAAAATTCTGGAGAACTAATCTTATCTTTTAAAGATAAAAGTGGTTCATTCCACGAGGAAGTTTTAAAAGACTTCTATCCTATAACAAATCAAGAAACTCCAAGTGTAGTAACATTTTATAAAAAAGGAGAAAAAGCACAAAGTGTTTCTATAACTGAATATGCTGGAGGGCTTTCCGTTTTATGGAATGGAATAGATTATCACATGAGTTCATAAATATAAAAAAGGCTACCTCGTTTCCGAAGTAGCCTTTTTAATGAGTCCAAAATGTCCAGTTTTGCACTATTTCAATTTTGTCTCATAATATACATTCACTTTCGATCTTTGGAATTTACGATCTCCAGCTTTACCATCTGCCCATAATATTCTTCCTTTTTCAATATCATAGAATGGCTTAATATCAATTACTCTTAATGTTAATTGTCCTGACAAAATAAAAGATGCAATTGTTTGCCCCTCTTTTTCATAAGACAATATGTATTTATATGCTACATCACGCATATATTTACCTCTCAAACTAGCTAGTTTAAGATTGCGGTTATCTGCCTCTCCAGAAGCCTGTCCTCTACCCTCTAAAGAAATTCTATAGATTCTATCAGGGTTAGCTGCCAAATTCATTAAAATTCTATCACAAATAACATTTAGCTGCTCTTTTTGGTCATCAGAAAACATTGACATTTTCGTTTCACCTGCTGCATATGCTTCAAAACCGTAAACAACTCCTATTGGATTATTTCTTAATTTTTCACCTACCGGTACGCTTGTTTCTTTGTAAAAATTATAACTCATTGGACTAAAAATTTGATGTGGACATTTAATTTTGATGACCTTATAAATATAACTGATTTATAATTGCCATACACAAAAGTATATAAACTCTACCAATTTACAAGAGTAATAGCTTTTTATTTTCAAAAACTGCTTAAATTATATCAAAAAAGGCTTTTTTAATCGTTACTCAACATCTTTAAGCGTTCAATTTCATTCAAATAATCAAGTTCTTTTCTATTTAATTCTTCTTGAGTAGCCTGCATCTCTTCTAAATTCTGACGCATTTCTTCTTCTTGAGCTCTCATTTGTTCTGCTTGCTCTTGAGAAGTTTGTAATAATACCTTTAATTTTTCTGATGCTAGCTTGTTTAATATGGTAATTGCAAGACTTTCACAAACTCTTTTTAAGAACTGTAATTTATAATCTGACAAAACATTAAAACTAGCAACTTCAATAACTCCTTCAATTTTATCGTAAGCTAGTAATGGGTAAATAGCAACAAACGAGGCTGTAGAATCACCTAACCCAGAGCTTATATTTAAATATCCTCTTGGTACTTCTTCTAAAATAATTGGCTTACGTTCAATAAAACATTGTCCAATTAATCCTTCACCTTGCTCTATTTTATTTGCATTGAGATATTTTTTTCTATCGTAAGCAAAAACAGACTGTCTTCTAAGGTAATCTCCTCTTTCTTTATCCTCTACTTTAGAGTAAATAGCTACTTGATTGAGGTTTAATTCTCTTGCTAAAAAGCTAACAGACTGGTCAATAAGATCTTCTAAATTTTCGACTGAACGTGTTAAATCATTAAATTCTGATATTTTCTGAGTATTCCATGTTCTATTTTCATCTTGTACTTTAGTAAGTTTAACCTTATCTAATGCATCTCTTAATCCTTTCTCTGAAGCTTCTAAAAGTTGATTTCTTTTTAAACTTTCAGCTGTTAACCTTTCACTTTCTAAACGGTAACGCATACGTTCTTTCTGCATTAAATACAGTAAAACAGCAAAACCAATTATACCAATTATAACTCCTCTTTTAGATTTTGGAGCATACATTTTATCATAATCTACGAGTGGATCTACTAGAAGATCTGATAAATGAAACATACTCAGTACTACCGCTCCTAATAGAAAAAATAGCGTCCACTGATAATATCTTTCTTTTACATCAAAAATTAAAAAAGGTATTAATAGATGTACAACGGCAATTATGTATCCTGATACTCTTGGTGCAGCATCGAATGGTGTAAGGTAAGAATTGTAAATTACCACAACAGCCATTGGAATAGTACTCATTAATATCCTCGATAAACTATATAAGCGAAGATGATTAAGTGCTAATACTGCTAGGTTACCCAAAATACCCATTAGTGGCCATTGGATTAATACAGGAACTTTAATGATAGCCAAGATCAAATAAAAGACCTGAAATATTGTGAGATAAAATGCAAACTGATTTGTTGTAATCACTTTTTCTCTAGTGATTCCAAATACATTTTTATCTATTCCTATATTAAAAATTTGTTGAAAAATATTCATTTTTACAATGCTAAACCTTTATATTTTTTGCCTTTAAAAAGACATTTTGATGCTTAATTAGTGCCGTTTAATCTCTTAAGAAATTTTATCACTCAAAAAAGAAACGTAAATTCAATTTTCATAGTATAAAAAATCATGCTATAAATGAATATTTCACAAGACTTATATAGAACTTCTTTAACATTACTCACAGATCTTTACCAAATTACAATGGCTTATGGCTATTGGAAGAAAGGTTTTGCTGAAAAAAAGGCTGTTTTTCATGGTTATTTTAGAAAATCTCCTTTTAAAGGTGGTTTTGCTTTAAATGCTGGTTTAGCCTATGTTATCGATTTTTTAAATAACTTTTCTTTTGCTGATGATGATATTGAATATCTTGGTACTATTACAGACGCAGAAGGCAAACCATTATTTGAGGCTGATTTTTTAGAGTACCTAAGAAACTTAAAATTTGATCTTACAATTCATGCAATTGAAGAAGGAACAATAATTTTTCCGAACGAACCTTTTATTAGAGTAAAAGGAAGTTTACTTCAATGCCAATTAATAGAAACAGCTCTTCTTAATATCATCAATTTCCAAACATTAATTGCTACAAAAGCTGCAAGGTTAAGAATTGCAGCTAAAGATGATCAATTATTAGAATTTGGTTTAAGAAGAGCACAAGGAATTGACGGTGGTATTTCTGCTACTAGAGCAGCGTATATTGGTGGTTTTAATGCAACATCTAATGTATTAGCTGCCAAACTTTTAGACATACCCGTTAAAGGCACTCATGCACATAGTTGGATTATGTCTTATGATGATGAACTACAAGCATTTAAAGCATATGCTGATGTAATGCCTAGTAATTGTATTTTTCTTGTAGATACTTATAATACCCTTGAAGGTGTAAAAAAAGCTATTATTGTAGGTAATTCTTTAAAGGAAAAAGGATATACAATGAATGGTATTCGCTTAGACTCTGGTGACTTATCTTATTTAAGTATAGAAGCACGTAAATTACTTGATGCTGCTGGTTTTACGCAAGCATCTATTGTAGCAAGTAATGATTTAGACGAGTATTTAATCAATAGTTTGAAGATTGAACAAAATGCAAAAATAAATGTTTGGGGTGTAGGAACAAAGTTGGTAACTTCTTATGATCAACCTGCACTTGGAGGTGTGTATAAATTAAGTGCTATTCAAAATGAAAAGGAAGAATGGCAATACAAAGTGAAATTATCAGAACAGATAAATAAAATTTCTACACCAGGGATTTTACAAGTCAGGAGGTTTAAAAACTCTAATGGCAAATTTAATGCTGATATGATTTTTAACCAAGAAGATGAAATCAGTAGTAATCCTATACTTATTGATCCTAATAATGGAATTCGATCTAAGAAAATAGATAAATCAAAAAATTATGAAGATTTACTTATTCCTATCTTCGAAAATGGTAAATTGGTCTATAATTCACCATCTATTCATAGTATTCAACTTAAAACAGTAAAGGAATTATCTCAGCTTGACGACAGTATAAAAAGATTTTACCATCCACATGAATATCCTGTAGGACTGGAAAGTACTCTTTATAACTTAAAAATGAATGTAATTCATCAATTAAAGTCTTAATCAAGTAAAATATAATTCCAATTGACATTAAATTATTTTAATTTTGGATTGGTTTAAAAAGCCAAAAATAAATTTTTTAAACTGTCAGCCTCAAGTAAAATAAAATATGGCTTCAGAACCTAAAAAGAACGTACGAAAAAATATATATAAACCCTCATCGGTACCACAATCTTCAGCTACTCCCCACGCTGAAGAAACGGAAAGGCCTGTACGATTAAAAGTGCCTAAGATGAGTTTCGATAATAACAAACTGAAAGACCCACGACTTCAAACTAGTATTGGTTTATCTCTAATTTTTCTTTCTGTTTATACCTGTTTAGCATTGCTTTCTTTTGTATTTACAGGGAAAGCCGATCAGAGTATTATTGAAAATGTAGGTGGAATAACGAATCTTATTTCATCTGGAAAAGAAGTTCAAAACTGGTTAGGACTTTTAGGTGCGTCTTTGTCTCACCTTTTAGTTTATAACATGTTTGGTCTTGGTTCTATTCTTCTCATTCCTATGCTATTCTCTGCAGGGTATGAATTATTTACTCAAGGAAATGGGAAACTTATTAAGTTTAGAAAACTAGGTTACATTTGCCTTTTTTACATGCTTTGGACAAGTGTATTGCTTGGATATTATGTAGTAATAAAAGACACTCCTAATATTTTAGGATTCTTATGTGGTAAAATAGGTCTAACTGTAGCTGATGGTTTGTATAGTCTTATAGGTTGGGGAACTGTTATTTTCCTCATCTTAGCTGTACTTATTCATGGTGTATATATTGTTAAATTCAATGCCGTATCAAAAGTAATTGGTAAAGTCACTAAAAATAGATATTCAACTAACTCTATAATAAACTCTACATCTGAAGAGGAAGAAAATACACTTCCTAAAGATTCTAATGCTGAGGAAGAAGAACTTGAGGAAAATGAAGAATTAGAAAATACTATTGAAGAGGAAACTGCTATTGAAGCATCAACACTTACTAGTGAAACCGTAACAGAAGAAGAACTTACTGATATCCATAGTGAAGTTGAAGAAGACATTACTACACAAGATACCGGTCTCGTTCCTCATGCCACACAACCTCCATCTGTAGTTGAGCCAGAAACTCCAATTGTAACAGAAAGTGTTCCTCAACAACCTATTAAAGTTGACCCTATTTCTGTTGATGTAAATATTCAAGTTGAGCATGTTCAAGTAGGTGGTAACGGAGCAAATCAGATACCTCCAACACAAAACTACTCTAAGCACCAATCTACTGATACAAGTTCTGAGATGCCTCCTGTGAAAGAAGAAAAGAAAGAGTCTCCTACTCCGAACCCTTCTTCTCAACAGAAAAAAGTAACTCCGAATACTCCTCCAATTATTGAAATTGAAGAAGAACCAACAAAATCAGAAACAATAGAATTAGATCCTCCTACTCCTCCTAAGAAAAAAGAGAAAGTAGAAAACCCACACGAACTATCTGATGTCTCTACAACAGAGAATGTGGACAAAGCAGATCTAAATGTGTTAAAGAATATAGAAGACGAACCGGATGAACTTGTCAATATCGAAGATATGGACGAATATGATCCAAAGCTTGATCTTAGTTATTATAAATATCCCGATTTAGACCTTTTGCACCCTCCTGTTGAGAGTAAAGCTAAAGTAACTAAAGAGGAATTAGAGGCAAACAAAGAGAAAATTGTAAATACATTAAGACACTTTAAAATTGGTATCGCTTCTATTAGTGCTACAATTGGTCCTACTGTTACTCTTTATGAAATTGTTCCTGAAGTTGGTATTAAGATTTCAAAAATACGTAATCTAGAAGATGATATTGCTTTAAGCTTAGCTGCTTTAGGTATACGTATTATTGCTCCTATTCCTGGACGTGGAACGATTGGTATTGAAGTACCAAACAACAATAGAGAAATGGTTTCTATGTCTTCTGTTTTGGCAACTGAGAAGTTTGCAAAAGCTAAAATGGACCTACCTGTTGCTTTTGGTAGAACAATTTCTAACGAAGTATTTGTTGCAGATCTTGCAAAAATGCCTCACTTATTAATGGCTGGTGCAACAGGTCAAGGTAAGTCGGTTGGTATTAACGTATTGCTTAGTTCTTTACTTTATAGAAAGCACCCGTCAGAATTAAAGTTTGTGATGATTGACCCAAAAAAGGTTGAATTATCACTTTTCAATAAAATTGAACGTCACTTCTTAGCTAGTTTACCAGATGCCGAAGAAGCGATTATTACAGATACTAAAAAAGCCATCCATATTCTGAACTCTCTTTGTACAGAAATGGATATGAGATATTCTTTATTAAAATCTGCAGGAGTGCGAAATATTAAAGAATACAACGCTAAATTCTGTAGTAGAAGATTAAACCCTAAAAAGGGACATCGTTTCTTACCATATATTGTTCTTGTTATTGATGAACTTGCTGATTTAATGATGACAGCTGGTAAAGAGATAGAAGGACCAATTGCCCGTTTAGCACAATTAGCTCGTGCGATTGGTATTCATTTAGTTGTAGCTACTCAACGTCCTTCAGTAGATGTTATTACAGGTATGATTAAAGCCAATTTCCCTGCTCGTTTATCATTTAGAGTAACATCTAAAATAGATTCTAGAACAATTTTAGATGCAGGTGGAGCTGATCAATTAATTGGTATGGGTGATATGTTATTATCGACAGGTAATGACCTTACTCGTCTTCAATGTGCATTTATTGATACAGATGAAGTAGAAAAACTTTGTGATTTCATTGCAGATCAAACTGGTTTTTCTACTGCTTATATGTTACCTGAGTTTGAAGAAGAACAACCTGCCTCTAAAGGCGGAGGAGGTGGTAGTGTTGACGATAGAGACGATCTATTTGAAGAAGCTGCCAGATTACTTGTGCGTCATCAACAAGGTAGTACATCATTAATTCAGCGTAAATTAAGTTTAGGTTATAACCGTGCTGGCCGTATTATAGATCAGCTCGAAGCTGCAGGAATTGTAGGTCCGTTTGAGGGTAGTAAAGCTAGACAAGTAAATGTAAAAACAGAGATGGAGTTAGAGGTTGTATTAAATACTTTATAACCTTTAATGAAACTTTTTATATAGTAAGTCTCGTAAAATACACTTGAACTACTATAAACTAGTTAATAAATTATGATTAAAAGCAACAAAAATATATTATCATTCCTTTTCATTTTAGTTTTATCAATAGGTAATTTATTTGCCCAACAAGATGAAAAAGCAGAAAAGATACTCGACCAAATGAGTACCTTTTATAAAGGATTAAACTCTTTTAGTGCTGATATCAATCAAGAAGCAATAAGTACTACAGATGGTACCATTGGAGATATACAGATGAAAGCAATTGTAAGCGGTAATAAATACCAATTGCAATTAGATGGTCAGACGATTTATAATGATACTAAAACAGTATCACGTTATGATCAAGAAATGGAGGAAGTAACATTAGAAGAAGCAGATGCTGAAGACACTGATGTTTTAAGCTCTCCAGCTCAAATCTATTCTATCTATGAAAAGAATTTTAAATATTTATATATCGAAAAAGATGCAAAAGGAAATGATATCATTGACCTTTCGCCTGATAAAAGTTTAGAAGTCAATTTCTTTAAAATTAGAATGCATATTAATCCAAAGACACATGCTTTGGTTAAATTTGTAATCTTTGAAAAAGGAAACTTGATGAGATACGAAAACTCAATCACTAATTTTAAACAAAATGTTTCTGTTAGTGATAGTGAATTTGTTTTCGATACTGCTAAATATCCAGATGCTGAAGTTGTTGATTTAAGATAATTAGAAACTTCATTTTAAAAAAACGCCTTGATTTCAATTTGAGATCAAGGCGTTTTTTTATTTTGGTAAATTTAATTTCAATTCTGATGATTTATTAAATTCCTTAATTACTTCAATTAAGTAATGACTTTTATGTCTAAAATACTCTGACAACGATAAACTCTTATCATGTTGTCTTTCCATACCTAATTCCTCTAAATCCTCCCAAGTCACCTGCTGGAATCCCATAGACCAAGTTAGAAAGTTTCTAGATTCAATTTCACCAGAAAATATTTTTTGAATATAATCATGGCGGTCATCCACTTTAATTACATCATAAAGTTGTTCCAAATCTTTTTTCTCTCCTTCTAGAATTTGAATAAACAAATCATCAATAAGTAAGAGAATACCAGTAATGTCTTTCTTTTCGTTATTGATTCTACTTTTAATGAGAATCTCTTTCAGTTCATTTATATCAAAAGAAGCAGTTTTTTTACTGGTGTAGCAAAGGCAATACATAGCGTTGATAATTATGGGTAAACAATAGAAACATCATCATACTGAATATATAAAATACCTATCTACAAAAAAAGCCTCTACAATTCTAAAACTGTAAAGGCTTATAATGTATATATTTAATATAAATATTATTCTACTGGTGCAGTGGCTTTAAATAAAACCGCTGATGTAGAAGTAGTGATTTTGTAGTTTGCATCAACTAGTAATACAACTACTTCACCCCTTTTAATAGTTACTGTAGTAGCTCCTTCTTCAACAGTTGCTTCTCCTTCAGACACAATAATAATCTGAGCAGTTTTAGCTACAGATATATAAACGTCTCCTTTAGAAACAGCAATTCTGCTTAATTCAAAATCGGGAGCAGGACTTTTATAAATTCTTTCTAAACCATCTTCTTGTAACTCACCTTTCATAATATTTGGGTGAGTTTCTTCAAAAGTTACATGCTTTAGAAGTTCAGGTACATCAATGTGTTTTGGCGTAAGACCACCTCTAAGAACATTGTCAGAATTTGCCATTAATTCCATATTCTGACCTTCCATGTATGCATGTGGTAAACCTGCATCTTGGAAAATTGCATCGCCAATATCAGCACGTACAATATTAAAGAAATAGATAGAGTAAATTCCTTTATCTAAATCAGCACCATCTTCTTGTAAAGCTACAGATTTAGCTGTCCAATAATCTGGAGAAGCTTTATCTAGTTTACCTGCATTATAAAGAGGCATTACACGATCTACTAACGGCTTCAATCTTGTATTTACTTCTTCTGCAGAATACTCCATTACCGTTTTATATAATCCAAAGAAACCCTCTTCTTCAAAAACAGGTAATAAATAATTAAACTCCGGAACCGATTTCAGAACTTCTACTAATTTAGCTTTAGGTAAGAAACCATGCAGTAACCAGAACTCACTTAAAGCAACCATAATTTCTGGTTTATGGTTGTCATCCTTGTAATTTCTATGAGAAGCAGTTACAGGAATCCCTTCTGCGTTTTCTCTAGCAAAACCTTTCTCTGCTTCTATTTTTGTTGGATGAACTTGAATAGATAAAACATCTTTTACATCTAATACTTTAAATAAGAAAGGTAATCGACCAAATTTATCATTAATGAAGCTTCCGATTGTACCAGAAGGATCATTCTTAATCATTGTATTTAGCTGCTGATCTTCCCCTACTTGAGCAGGAGCGTTATCGTGAGCACCCATCCAGTATTCAGCATAAGGTTTATCTTCTTTCTCTATACCAATCATTTGTGGAATAAATGAATCTCCACCCCATGCATAATTTTGTACTTTCCCTTTTAATGGAAATAATTTAGTAGTTAACATCGCTTAGTTGTTGTTCGATAAAAATAGTAACTTAATTTCAACGCAAAAATAGAAATAAATAAGATGCTATACTCTAAACATTCCTATATATCTATTATTTTTAACCCATATGAGTAAATACAAAACCTTTAAATTTAAGCAATTTGAAATAGGACAAGAAAAATGTGCTATGAAAATTGGCACTGATGGAATGTTATTGGGTGCATGGGCTGATTTATCAGATTGTACAACTATGCTTGATATTGGAACAGGTTCAGGTTTAATTTCTTTGATGTGCGCCCAACGTTATTCTGAGCTTAAAATTATTGGAATTGATATTGATTTGGGAGCAAGTGAACAAGCCGAAGAGAATTTCAAAAACTCCCCTTGGAAAGAACGTCTATCCGTTAAGCATATTGATTTTTCTGAATTAATCCTTGATACAAAAGTAGATGCTGTTGTTTCAAACCCTCCCTTTTTTAAAGACTCTTATAAAGCAAATACAGAAGAAAGAACAAAGGCTAGACATTCAGATCATCTTACATTAGAAAGTTTATTTAGTTCTTCGTCTAAAGTTTTAACTAAGGGTGGTAAGCTTATTTTAATTTACCCATTCGATCAAGTAGAAGATATTTATAAAATTGCAACTCAGTATAGTTTTCATATTGCCAAACATTGCGAGATTGCACATAATATCAAAAAGCCTGTTAAAAGAGTTATGCTAGAGTTTATATATCAAAACTTGGCAACAAGAAATATCGTTTCTAAACTATATCTAAAGGAGAATAATAGTAATAATTTTTCCGAGCAATATATTTCAATCACAAAAGATTTCCATCCTTTTCTATAGATGAATAATAAAACGATAGTACTAGACGCAAGCAGTTTAAAAAAATCATACATCAAGCTTCAAAAAGATATTGGAGGGCAATTAATTGATAATAGATTAATTGGGAAAACAAAAATAGGCGATATTAATCTTGAATACTTCAGCTTAATTCCTGCTATAAATATTAGTGTAAACCAAGTTTTTCTTCAAGACAATGTACAAGTTTCAACGGGTATTAAAGCAGAAAAATCTAGCCTTTTTATTACTATTCTAAAAAAGAATTCTAGGTTTTTAATCGATTCTGATACGGATCAAGAAACAGAACTTTCGAATGGTAATGCTCAATATAGCATCATGCTTTATAAGAGTAGTCATTCTATAATTATTGATTTTAAAAAAGCAGAAGATATTAAATGGGTTGGTATTAGAGTAGAGCATGAAACTTTAAAAGAAATTATGGAGGCACAAAATAGCACTTCATTTTCTGACTTTTTAAACCAACTAAAAAATAAAGTTTATTACGAAGAAACAAACCCCGAAATAGAAGACATGACTGAAGAGTTATTTGCTGCACAGAAATTAACGCTAGGTCGTCAGGCAATTGTATTTGGTAAAGGCATGGAGTTAATGGGTAAACTTGTTTCTCAATTAATTGAAAAAAATAAAAGAAGAAAAACACCTGAAAAGGTTATTTCTAAAGAAGCATTCGATATTTACTTTAACATTAAGGATTACCTATTGAGTGATTATGCAAACATTCCAACAATTGCAATGCTTTCTGATAAATTTAAAATTGGAGAAACAAAATTGAAAGAAGATTTTAAACAAATCTTTGGTCAGCCAATATTTAAATTTGTAACAAACCATAGAATGCTTGACGCACATAGAGCACTTAGATATACAGAAAAACCTATTGGGAAGATCGCAAAAGAAGTTGGTTACAGTCACCTATCTAAGTTTACTACGGCTTTTAAGAGGTTTTATGACTACACTCCTTCTGAATTAAGGAATTCTAAGAAAATTCAATCTCATTAATATTTGATCGACTAAAATGGTAAGTTATTCGACTAAATAGTAAAATCATTTCTTTTTCATTGGCGTTTTGGATAATAAGAAAACAAATTACCATACTGAAAAAGAAGAAAAATGAAAATTACTACTAAAGCCATCTACAACCTTATGGTTCGTTTCGCAATCATCTCTGTATCTGCATTGGTTATTGCAAGCTGTAACAAAGAAGACGACACTGAACCAACACCAGATGTAGCGTCTATTGAAATCACAAATTTTGAAGATGGTGATTATATCACTTTAGGTGAAGCCACAACATTCCAAACTTTCGTAAATTCTCCAAGTGGTTATCTACAAAATGCTAAGTTAGCTTTTACCAATGTAGATAACGGTGAAGTTTTAGAGTTTACACTAGAAGGTAAAGTTCCAAAGTCTGCAAATATCCCAGTTCAAGCTGTCTTATCTGCAGATGTTAAAATTGATGTTCTTGGTGCTTACAAAGTTATTGCTTCTTATGACTACCTTGAAGAAGGAAGTGCAAGTGTAATTGTATCTGAAGAGATTACAATTGAAGCAGCAGCAATGATTGATACTGAATAAATACATTAGATTTCAATCTAAAAAAGAGCCTTGATTTGTGATAAATCAAGGCTCTTTTTTTAATTCATTTCTACAAGGTAAAACCCTGCTGTTGTTACAAAATTTCTAACCCAAGGAATATCTCCTAAAATTGGAATTTTTGTTCTAGGTTTTAATCCAAATTTGTATTCGTAAATTGGATTAATAAAATAGAGTGTTTTCTCTATTATATCGAAGTGCTCCTTTTTACATATACGCTCAAAGCGTTCTAAAGAAATTCCTGTATCTTTTATTTCTAATAACTCTCTAACATGTCCCTCACTTACATCTCCATTTTTTAAAATCCATCTGTAAACAGATTTTGGAAGTAAATGGAAATAAGGAAGTTTTGATAAAACTTTTGATGAACATATTTGCTGATGTCCTCCAAAAGGCATTTGCCAAGGTGGAAAACCAAAAAATATTTTCCCTTTAGGTTTTAAGAAGTTTCTAAAATGATGTATTATTTTTTCTTGATTAGGAATATGCTCAATTACATCTTTCAAAATAATTAGGTCAAACTTTTCTCCTAATTCTTTGTCTACATCAATATCATAAACATTTTTTCCTATTATCTGAGCTTTACCTTTTTTGATATGCTCTTCTAAAAATTGATTGGCTAGTTCTACTCTTGGAAGACTTAATTCTATCCCCATTCCATAGCAACCTTTCTCTAAAAATGCTTGTAATACACCTCCTTCTCCACATCCTATTTCTAGAACACGTAGTGATGCATCTATTTTAATTGACTTTTCTATAAAAGGAATTACATATTTATTTGCATTCTCTTTTTGAAAATTGAAGTATGTTTTTTTATCCTGATGGAAATCAAATGCCATATAATCACTAAAACCTAGTTGTTTTAAGAGCCTGCTATTTCACAGTTACTCCGCTATCTTGTACCCATCCCATATATTCTCCAAAATAATATATGGCAACGTTCATAATTATACCCCAAAATACGGCACTTATAAACATATATGATATTATTCTCTCTTTTTTTTCACCAAATGAAAGAGCTATTAACATTCCAATAGGAGGACCAAAAAATATTGGTGTAAAAAATGCGACTCCTTTCATGCCGTATTCTTGCCATAGCCTCACTATCATTCTGTTCTTCTTTGTAAAAAGTTTCCTCTTCTTGCCTCTATTTAACCACATCATCAATTTCTTTCTGGCAGGTGTACCTGCATAGGTAAGCACAACAACTGTTAGCATCATTCCTAGAACGGTAATAATGATGGTTTCAATTATTGATAATCCTGTTGAAAAGCCCAATATAGGCCCAAACAAAAATTTAACAGCGCTTATTGAAAGTAGAGATAAGTATTTTGTAATTAAATCAAACATGTAGTGATTTTGAGGTTACTCTATAAGTAGTGCAAAAAGCAGAAAGTCTCGTCAATTTGCAAATAATTGTTTTTCAAAAATTACACAAAAATTGCTAATAATATTGATTTTCAATGGGTTTCAATAAAATAAGTCATTTAATGTGTTCTTAAATTACAGTATTTTTGTAAATTTGCAATGCAAATAACACGCTACAATTTACGATTTTATAAATGAACCTAATAAAATTTAAACTTTTAAAACTGCAATTTTTATTTCCGTTCTTATTTGTAAATGTATTTGCAGGCAACCCCGAGTCTGCTAATAACATTTTAAAGACAGAATCTGAAAATCTTGTACTAACCTTTTATAATAATGCACACCTTGAAGCTAAAGGTTTATCTTATGATGCATTTAAAGAAGGTATTACTGGATATTTAAATCTTTTAAATGAAGGAAAAATTCAGAATAAAAAAGTTTTAAGTATCATTGACTTTAGTCAGCCGTCTAATCAAAAGCGGCTTTATATTATAGATATAGAAAAATCTTGTTTATTACTAAATACCTATGTTGCTCATGGGGTTAACTCTGGAATGCTCTATGCAAACAGATTCAGTAATACTATAAACTCTAGGCAGAGTAGTTTAGGCTTCTATAAAGCCGCCGAAACTTATACAGGTAAGTATGGTCTATCGCTTAAATTAGATGGATTAGAAGAGAATATAAATCATAAGGCAAGAGAAAGAGCAATTGTTCTTCATCCTGCAAAATATGTTTCTCAAAATTTTATTAATAACAATGGTTATACAGGTAGGAGCTTTGGCTGTCCAGCTGTATCCTACAAAGACCATAAAAAAGTTATTAATTATATAAAAGGCGGAAGTGTAATGTTTATCTATACAAATAAAGTAGATAAATCAGATTCAGACTTATCTACTTTACCAGAGAATACTACTGAGTTATTCTCGACGTATTCTTGTATTGCACCAAAAAAAATACAGCCTATATATACTTCTAATGAATAATGATTATTTCAACACTTTTTTAGTTGTATAATCTTGCTGAGCTGTATATCCCAATGCTAATGCTCGACTTCTATCAATAGAAGATTTAGAAGGCTTACCTAGTTTATCAAAAGTCAAACTCCTGTAATATATCACAGTTTTATTATCAGGAGATTTTTTAAGTGCTGAATTAAAATATTTAAGTGCCTTTTTGTATTCTTTATTGTTGTAAGCAATTATTCCTTTTACCCCAATAATCTCTTTAGCATTCTTACCTGATGCTTCTATATTCTCTACTTGATCAGAAGCCAAATTATCTTTACCTAAAACAGCATAATTATACCCTAAGAGTACTTTGGCCGAAGAATATTTAGGATACAATTCAACTGCTTTTTCTAAAATTTCATTTGATCTAGATAATTTACCTAATTCCATTAAAGCAACAGCTTCACCATACATGTCAACATACTTTGATTTACCTAACTTATTAAGTTGAGAAAAATCTTCTAAGGCATCTTCATAATCATGCAATTTTATATGCGTCCATGCTCTTTGATGTAATACATATGTAAACTGAGGAAATAATTTCAATGCTTTATTGTAATCATTAATTGCTAGGTTTTCTTCATGCTTTTCTAAAAATACATCTCCTCTATAAGAAAATACTTTTGCATTATTAGACGATAAAGAAATTGATGTATTTAAATCTTCCAAAGCTAAATCATATGCTTTAGTCAATTTATAAATATAACCTCTCTGTTGATAAGCATAAGCATAATTTGGAGAAATTTCTATAGCTTTTGTAAAGGCTACAATTGCAGAATCATATACCGACTTTCCTAAATATGCATTTCCTAGTAAAGCATAACTGTAAGATTTACTTTCATCTAAACGTATTGCTTTTTGTAAAGTAGCAATAGAGTTATCAATTTTGGTAAGTGCCAATTCAGACTTACCTTTTTCAATTAACGCAGCGTAATAATTAGGAAAATGTACCAGAGCACTATCATAATCCTCAATTGAAGCAACATACTTTTTCTCTTTAGCACTAAGTACGCCTCTATTGTAAAAAGCGTAACCGTAATTAGGTGCATACTGAATTGCAGTATTAAAGTCTGTTCTTGCTTCGTTTACTTTATTCATCTTAGCATACAACTCGCCACGTCTACAATAAGCATATGCATAACTAGGGTTATACAAAATTGCTCTATCGTATGCAGCCATTGCTAAATCAAATTTTAATGTTTGTTTGTAACAATCTCCAGCTAAACTTAATAGTTTAATGTTATCTTGTTCTAATTCAAAACCTTTATTAATCATTACCAAAGCAGAATCATATTGTTGCGTATGAGTAAAAATTTCAGCCTGATCAATATATGCATCAATAATTCTACCGTCTATTTCGAGTGCCTTTTTAAAATCTAATAAAGCAAGATTATAGTTTCGAGTTTGTTTATAAATCACACCTCTTCGGTGGTAATACATAGCTGCAGTAGGAGCCAACTGTATAACTTTAGTATAGTCCGTAAGAGCTTTATCTAATTGATTAAGGTTACTCTCCGCCTCTGCTCTAAAAACATAAGCAGTAATGTATTCATTATCTTGATTAATAGCTTCAGTAAACCATCTGATAGCTTCTTTATTATCATTTTTATTTAAATAGATATATCCTTTTAAATAATAGCCTAATGGTTTAACTGCATTAATTACAAGTGCTTGATCAATATCTGACAATGCAGCGTCTAGATCATTCTTTTGAATATACATACGAGCCCTTTCTAAATATGCGGCATCGTTTAATAAGTCAAAATCTATTTCTTTAGAAAAAGCATTAATAGCTTTGTCAACTTCTCCTTGTTGAATAAATGCATACCCTTCTTTCATCCAATTTTGAGCAAACACAAATTGTGATAATAGGATGAAACAAAAAGTTAAAAGGTATTTTGAATAAAAATTAGACATAAAATATAGTTAATCGTTTTAGTAAGTACAGTATACTTAATACTAAACACTAGATTAGATCAATTCGATAAAAAAATTTAGAAATATTAAAAACAAAACATATTGATTTTTAATTATTTATGATATTTCTACTAGCTTAAAGGTAATTGTATATCTCTGCAATTTGTGTTAATTCTCCTAGTTTTTCTATTTTAATTAATTTCCCTTTTGTAGAAATTAACCCATCGTCTTTAAACTCCTTCAATGTTCGAATGTAAGACTCAGACGAAGTTCCAATCATTGCAGACAAGTCCTCTCTACTTAAAGACGTTTGTATAAAGCCATTATCATCTTCTCCAAACTCTTGATTTATAATTAAAATAGATTCAGCTACTCTACTTCTCACTGTTTTTTGAGAAAGTGAAGAAACAATTTCAGTCACTTTTTTTGTGGTCTCTAAAGCAGTTTTAATAAATTTATAGGCAAAATCTTTATCCTCTTCAATTAGTTTAAAAATTTTATCTCGATGAATAAAACAAATTGTAGAAGACTCTAAGGTAACAGCAGAAATATCATATTCTTCTTCAAGGAACATAGGTTGATACCCCATAATCTCTCCTACTTTAGCAAAAGTTACAATTTGCTCTCTTCCCATAACCCCGGTCTTTGTTATTTTAACGCTTCCGCTATGTAAAATATAAATACCTAGTGCAGGTTGCCCCTCTCTAAAAATTACTTCTCCTTTTTTATAAGCAGAAAACCCTTTAGTTCTACTAATTTCTGAAAGATGTACTTTATCTACACATTCAAAAATAGAAAGTGTTCTTACCGGACAAGTTTCGCAATCAGGTCTTTTTAATTTCATACGTTCCTTTACTCTAATTTCTGATATAAATCAGTTTTTGCATTTTCATATGACTGTATTAAAAGTAGAGTGATGCGATACCTTTGTAATATCAAAAACTTTAAATACATACATTATGAATACAAATGGCAAATTAATCTTATTTTTCTTATTTTTTGTAACAATGATTGCATCTACAATCATACTTGGAGTTGTATCTTTGTTTTCTCCAATAGAAACAGTTAAAGTATTTACGTGGGGAGCGTCTATTCTTGGCTTATTATTTATTGGTTTTACTGGATTAATGGCAGAAAAAAGTACAGCGGCAAAAAAATAAAGAAGCATGCAAGATTTAAAAGACAGAGAGGATGTGATTCTTTTAGTAAATACATTCTACGATAAAGTAAGACAACACGATGAACTAGGTCCTTTTTTTGATGAATATGTAAAAATTGATTGGGATTCTCACCTACCGCGTATGTATGACTTTTGGGAGTCTAACCTCTTTTTTGTTTCTAAATATAAAGGTAATCCAGTCACCGCTCATCAAAGTGTTGATAAAAAAGCGACTATAGAGCAAAAACATTTTGGTTTCTGGTTACAATTATGGTTTACTACTGTAGATGAATTATTTGAAGGAGAAAAAGCAAATCTTCTAAAATCACGTGCTAGGAACATGTCGCACATGCTATTTATGAGAATTTTCAATGCTCGTGAAAATTAAAAAACCTTAACATCAGGTAGTTCACAAAAAATATCTTTTATTTCTAATTCATAAATATATATTTGTTGTATAAATAGATATATGTTGAAGAAGTCCACGTTATATAAAAAACTTATTCTAGTAGTTGTAGTCATCATTACTTCCTTTGTTATTCTACTTATCGGACTTAATAATCTAGTAAGTGAAAAGAGTAAACCATATTTACTCGACAAAGAAAATATTAATGTTACCTGCAAAACAGGGTTAGTGTTAGGCACAAGTAGATATTTAATTTCAGGCGGAACAAACCCTTATTTTAAATATAGAATTGAAGCTGCTTCAGATTTAATAAAGAATCATAATATTGAATTTATTATTGTAAGTGGCGACAATAGAACTAAAGCTTATAACGAACCTAAAGTTATGCGCAAAGCTTTAATCGAAAAAGGTGTTAGTAGCAAAAGAATTGTAATGGATTATGCAGGTTTAAGAACTCTTGATTCTGTAATTAGAACTAAAAAGGTTTTTGGACAAGATAGATTTATTATTATTTCTCAAAAATTCCATGTAGAAAGAGCTGTATATATTGCAAGATACCATGGAATTGAAGCTTACGGTTATGTTGCTGACGATGTACCTATAAGTAAAGATTACTATACACACATAAGAGAAGTATTTGCTAGAGCCAAGATGTTTTTGGATTTATACATTCTAAATACATCACCTAAACATTTGGGTAAAGAAGAAATTATTAAATAAAAAAAACGATAACCTATTTTAAAAATAAGTTATCGTTTTTTTTTATCTATTAAAATAATTCACTCCTTCATAACATTAAAAATTCTTTAGTTCTAAATGTTATTAGAAGTTTAAATCTCATTAGATTTTATATGATAATTATGAACCAAATGCCATAGATTTCAATTCGAAGTTGAAACCTTGAGAAATAAGTTCATCATATTTACCTTCTTCAAATACATAGTAATATGCACCTTTTTTAGATACTCCTTTTTGCTTCTCATCAAGCTTTTTAAGTAAACCAGTAGCTAAAATTTTCTTTCTAAAGTTACGCTTATCAAACTGCTTTTGATGAATTGCTTCGTATAACGATTGTAATTCTGGTAAAGTAAATTTCTCTGGTAATAACTCAAAACCAATTGGTTGATATCTTGATTTTCTTCTTAATTTACCCCATGACATTTGAATCATTGTTTCATGATCAAACATTAATTTTGGTAAAGAAGTAATTGAAAACCATTGTGCTTGGTTTTTCTCTAAAGTCTCTAATGTTTGAGACTCTACCTTAATTAGAGCATAATAAACTAATGAAATAACTCGTGCTTCTGGATCTCTATCTACTTCGCCAAAAGTACTAAGTTGATCCATATAAATACGATCTAAACCAGTTTGCTTTTTAAGTACACGCTCCGCTGCATAATGTAATGACTCTCCAAAGTGAAGAAAACCGGTTGCTAAACCCCAAGCTCCTTTATATGGATCTTGCTTTCTTCTTGTAAGTAATACTTTAAGCTCGCCTTGTTCGTATCCAAAAATAACACAATCTATGGCTAGTAAGGGTTTATATGCACTGTTATAATATTCGTTCATTTTCTTAATTTCTAATGGAGGAATAATGATATCTCCAATGATTTATGTTTAAAGATAACATTTAATAAATAAAATGTGCATCCTTTTTACTTCTTTCTCTAATTGAATTACAAATATAAAATATTAGATCAAAAAAATAAGGTATAGAGGTTATAATCAATGCAAAAGTATTTAAACAATGACTTTCTGTTAATTTTTGTTTACATTTACCCTTAATTAATGATCACCAAAAAACAAACGTTTATTGATTATCACTCAGACTTCAATAGAAACCTACTATGATTAATAAATATACTATATTCTTATTAGGCATTTTCCTACTCTTATTTTCATCTGTAAATGTAAAGGCAGATAAAATTAATGACAAGATTGATAACATCTTACAAGTTAGTCAGAAATATGCTGACGATGGAGAATACAAAAAAGCCATAGAGTGGAATTACAAAGCTTTACAGTTAGCTAAAAAAAGAGATTCCGCACTAATTGATGTTCTTTACCAAAGAGCTAGATACCAACTAGCATTAACACAGTTTGAAGATTTTGAAACATCTACAAATGCTTTTCTTACAATTGCGAAGAAAAGAAAAAATGGTGAGTTTGGTTATGTATACACATTATTGCTTGCTTCAGATTTATACATTCAATACTCTGATATTGTGAGTGCTTCTAATTTATTTAATGAAGCATTAGAAATTATGGAAGCGAATAATAAACTTACAATTTTAGCAGAGCGCTCTTCGGACTATGCAATGCTAAAAACTAAAGTACAAACGCAACTTAATTTAGAAAAAGGTTTCTATACAGAGGCTATAACTCAAATATCTGATTGGCAAAAATTTGATTATGATTTAGCAACAAGTTCAAGTGCTACTTTATATCATACAAGATCAAATAAGTTTAAAGAAAAAAGTTTTTCTAATAGAGAAAAAATTAGACTTAAACGTAAATATGCTTTTAGTTTAACTACTGAAGGAAAACTTTACCGTTTAATGGGAGACTACCAAGCTGCGGATAGTATTTTACTAAAAGCAGAAAATTGGATTAAAGAAAACATACGTACTGATGACGAGAGTTACATTGTAAACTATCATGAACGTACACTTAACTTAATCGAAAGTAAAGTAGACCCATTAGAGCCTAAAAAAATGCTCGAAAAAAATATTTATAGAGCAGAACGTGTTTTAGGAATTAGTCATAAAGTCTATTTTGATATTCAAGAAGATTTAGTAGACTACTATGCTTGGCAACGTTTTAATTTTAAGGGTGATAAAACACAATGGGACTTTGATACAAACACTTCTCTTTACTTTGGAAAAAATAGTTTGAAACAAGCTAAATCAGAAAGATTAATTGCTAAAGACTATTACTTACGAGGTAACTTTAACAAATCATTAAATAAAGTAAATGATGTTTTTGCAGAAGCTTCTGTTCCTAAAAACCATAAAGAATACATTTTAATTAATGAATTACTTTATAAAATTGGAATTGCCATTGAAGACCAAGAACTAGCTCAGAATGCATTGAATGAATACATCAATGCTACAGAAAAAACAATTGGTAACGATGCACTCGCATATCACATTGCAAAAGTAGAGGAAGCTACGTACTTCACTATATTTACTGACAAGTTTGAATTGGCTGACAGTATCTTTACTGAGCATTTACCTGTTATTGAAAATCGATTAAATCCGCATCACTATAAAAGACTTGAAGCAGAAAGAGAAAGAGCAAATTATTACTCTTTAATGGGACAAACTGAAAAAGCCGCAACATTAAGTGCTAGTATTAAAAAAGCATATGCAGACTATTACGGTGAAGACCATTTAGAATATGCCTCTGGTTTACAAGGTACAGCTGCTTATGCTATGGACTTAGGCAACTATTCTGAAGCTGATGCTCAAATTTCTGAACTGTTAAGTTTATACGAGAAACATCATTACAGAAAAGGAACACAAAATATTGAACATGCAAAAGCTTTAGAAACAGCTGCTCGTTTCCAAGCTATTACAGGCCAGTACGATGAGGCTACAAATAATTTGACTTATGCCAATAGATTATCTAAAAAATCGCCTGGTAAAATTGCATCTTCTAGCTTTGCAGATACACATGCTATTGTTTACTTAAAGAAAGAATATTTCTCTCAAGCTGAAGATATTATCAACCAATCTTTAGAGCATAGAATTGAAAGGTTTGGTACAAGTAGTAGATTGCTAATTGTGCCTTACACGCAACTTGCACGTCTATCATACTTAAAAGGTGAATACATCGCAGCTGATTCTATCGCCTTAAAAGCATTTACTATTAGTGAAGCTATATTTGGTGAAGATGCAAAGCAATCAATTGATCCTTTAGAAGTTCAATCTGAAATTGCTGTTGCAATGGGTAACTATGAATTCGCTCAAGAAGTTACTCAGAAACAAATAAAAATCTCTAAAGAAATTTATGGAGATAGACATACTGAAGTAGCAAAAGGATACACGCAATTAGCACTTATAGATTTATACATGGGCTATGACCCTAATGATGTATTGTATCTATTTAAAGATGCTGTTGACATCATTGCTGTACAGTTGGGTAAAGACAATCCTGTTTTTGCAATAGCACTTAAAAACTTTGCTTTAGCTAAAATCGAGGTAGGAAAATACAACGAAGCTGAAGATTTATTAAAGCAAGCGAATCAAATTTGGATTGATAAGTTAGGCAATGATACAAACACCAATTCAGCAGAAATAGAATCATTACTTGGTGATCTAGAAATGAGAAGAGAGAAGTTTACTGAAGCACAAGTATATTATACATCTTCTCAGAAAACATATGGTAAAATTTTCCATTCAACACATCCTCTCTACATCAAAACCACTCTAAAAAGGTCTCAAGCCTATTTTGGTGAAGGAAAATATACAAAAGCAGAAAAATATGCTCAAATCACTTTAAAAGAACATACAAACTTTATTGAAAAGTATTTCCCTGTATTAAGTGCAAAAGAAAAATCTAAATATTGGCAATCAATTAGAAATGATTACGATTTCTTCTACAGCCTTACTTTAAAATCTGGCAAAAAGAAGTTGAATCGTTTAATGTTTAATTATGCATTAGAAACAAAGCCTTTATTATTAAGTTCTTCTGTAAAGATTAGAAATCAAATTATTAACAGTGGAGATACTCTTCTTATTAAAGAGTTTAATGATTGGGTAGAGAAAAAAGAAGTACTTACACTTGCTTATTCTATGAGTGTTGAACAACAACTTGATGAAAATATCAATGTTAAGGCACTAGAAAGAGAAATTAATGTTCTTGAAAAACAGCTAAGTGAACGCTCTAGTATATTTGCAGATAACACTTCAAACGCACCATCATGGAAGAACATTCAAAAAACATTGAAAGAGGGTGAAGCTGCTGTGGAAATTGTTCGATTTAGAAATTTCACAAACGTATATACAGACTCTATTACCTACGCTGCTTTAATTATAACAGCTAAAACCTCTTCTGCCCCAATTGTAAAAGTGATTCCAAATGGTAATACTTTAGAAGATGAGAGTTTAGGTTTTTATAAATCAAATCTAATATTTGGTTTCCCTGATGATGAATCATATACTTCTTTCTGGAAACCAATACATGAAATTGTAGGTGAAGGAACAACGGTATATTTATCTTCTGATGGAGTTTACAATCAAATTAATTTAGAATCTATTCCTGTTGATATTGATAAGGGAGATTACATAATTGATCATAACCATATTGTTTTAACAAGTACAACTTCAGATCTTTTGACTCCATCAAAAGAAGAAGATAAAAATATGAATATTTCTCTGTTTGGTAACCCTGTATTCTATAAGGACTTATCTCCAGATCAATACAATACATATACTTCTAGAGCAATTACTCAACTTCCAGGTACTTACAAGGAGATAAAAGCTCTTGATAAATTACTTAGAACTGAAGATCATACGATAGACCTTGTCTATTTAAACAAACAGGCAACGGAAACTGCAGTTAAAGAATTAGAATCTCCTAGAGTATTCCACATTGCAACACACGGTTTCTTCTTAGATGATATAGATGGAAATGGCACTCAGTCTTTATTCAAAAAACAAGAAACAATTAACCCATTACTTAGATCTGGTTTACTTTTAACAAACGCTGGAGATCTAATGGCTACTGATAATGTTTACGAATTTAATAAAGAGGAAGGTGTACTAACTGCTTATGAAGCAATGAACCTTAATTTTGATAATACTGAATTAGTTGTGTTGTCTGCTTGTGAAACAGGTAAAGGTGATAACAAAATTGGTGAAGGAGTTTACGGTTTACAGAGAGCTTTCCTTGTAGCTGGAGCTGATAATATTATTATGAGTTTATTTGAAGTATCTGATGAAGCAACACAGAAATTAATGACTAACTTTTATCATTTATGGTTAAAAGAAGGACATAATAAACGACTTGCTTTTGAAATGGCGAAAAAAGAACTTAGAGAAGAATATCCTGAACCTAAATATTGGGGCGCATTCATTATGCTAGGAAAAATCTAAAAAAATATTCTGATAAGGAAGGGAATACATCAAATTTGATTGTATTCCCTTTTTTGTTTCAACAGACTTCACTTTTCATCACTTAGTATAAAAACGTGTTATAATTATCACGATGTTTTTAATTTTCGTTACTAAGTGGGAAATAAATTAAATATCTCTCAAAAAAAGAGAGTAAAAATTTAAATTATAAAAAATATCCTCTAGTTTTGACCTATAAAAAAGATTTTAGAAAGCTTTAATTTCTTAACACAATGGCTTCACTAACAAAGAAAGAATTACAAAAGAAGTACGATGAGTACAAAGCACAAGGTTTAGCTTTGGACATGACAAGAGGTAAACCAGGTGCAGAGCAACTTGACCTATCATTACCTATGTTAGATTTAGTTACTTCTAAAGATTACAAAACTCTTGCAGGCGCTGACACTCGTAACTACGGTGGGTTAGATGGTATTCCTGAGATGAAAGAGATTTTCAAAGATTTCTTAGAAGTTTCTTCTACTGATGAAGTAATTGTTGGTGGCAACTCATCACTTACTTTAATGCATGATACAATTGCAAGAGCAATGTCTCATGGTTTTCCTGAAAGCAAGAAGCCTTGGGGACAACAATCTAAAGTGAAGTTCTTATGCCCATCTCCAGGATATGACAGACACTTTTCTGTTTGTGAGCATTTCGGTATTGAAATGATTACAGTTCCTATGACAGACAAAGGGCCTGACATGGATGTAGTAGAGAAATTAGTTGCGGAAGATAAAAGTATTAAAGGTATTTGGGTAGTGCCTAAATATTCTAATCCTACAGGTATTACGTGTTCTAAGAAAACAGTGAAGCGTCTTGCTAAGATGACTACTGCTGCTAAGGACTTCCGTATTATGTGGGATAATGCTTATACAGTACATCATTTATCAAAAGAGCAAGATGAATTAGAAAACATCCTTGAAGCTTGTAAAAAAGAAGGAAATGACGAGAGAGTATTGATTTACGGTTCATTTTCTAAAATATCTTTTGCAGGTGCTGGTGTTGCTGGTATGGGTGCATCTGCATCTAACATCAATTGGATGAAAGCACACTTATCAATGTCTACAATTGGACCTGATAAAATCAACCAAGTAAGACATGCTCGTTTCTTCAAAGATTTTAAAGGTGTTCAAAAACACATGAAGAAACACGCTGCTATTATTGCTCCTAAATTTGATGCAGTAATAGAGATTTTAGAAAAAGAATTAGGCGGTAAGAAAATTGCTACTTGGACAGTTCCAAAGGGTGGTTATTTTATTAGTCTTGATGTTCCAAAAGGTACAGCAAAACAAGTGGTTAAATTAGCTTCTGATGCAGGTGTTAAATTAACTGCTGCAGGTGCTACATTCCCTTATATGAAGGACCCTAAGGACGAAAATATTCGTATTGCTCCTACTTTACCTTCTATGGGTGAAATTAAGTTAGCTATGCGTGTTTTAGCAGTTTGTGTACAATTAGCTGCTGCTAAAAAATAGATAAATCTATTTTAGAGATAAAAAGGCTATCATTTTAAAATGATAGCCTTTTTGTATATTAAACAGATCTTTACTTAACGATGGTCTACTTCAATAATTAAAGTAGTTCATCTAATAAAGCTGTGTACTTTTTAAAGTCTTGTTCTATTTTAGGGTCTTTCATAACATCATAAAAATGATAAGTACCTAATTTTTCTAAGCCAATGAATGAATTCATTTTATGGAAACCAAACATTGCCCCTTCATCAACACTTTTCTGATCAAAGAACTCATTTTCTAATGTAAATGCTTCTTCGGGAGCATTCCAAGATGTTGTCAGAAAGTATTTTTTACCTTTCAATAATCCACCTGTGCCATAATGAAGTTTTGGTTCAACTCTATGCCTTCCATCACTAACATATATTTTATTCTCTCCATGCGTTAATATTTCATCAATATATTTTTTAAATCCAAAAGGTATAGAAAACCACCAAATTGGAGTATGATAAATAATAACATCAGCCCATACAAACTTCTCTACTTCTTCTTCGATAAAATATTCATCATCTACATTAGTAAATTTAACTTCGAAGCCGTCTCTTTTTTCAAAATAATTAACTGATAATTCAGTTATTGATTTATTTAAACTTCCTTGAGAGTGAAGGAATTTCTGAGCACCATTGATTACAAGAATCTTTTTCATTTTCTTATGAGATAAGTTTTAACGTATTATTAGTTTTACGCTTTATGCTTACTGTTGTTGTTATCGATAAGATTTATTAAAATTCTTATTTATGATTTATAAAAAATAAATTAACTTAGATAGAGAAAATTCAATAACAATTTATACTATGGCCAAAGACTTATTCGATTTTGATGTTTTTAAAAAACTAAATCTCTCCGTTCAAGAAGCTGATGCGATACGTAACGTATTTAAAGAAAAGGAAATTAAAAAAGGAGAAATTATTCTTCTTAACGGGCAAGAAGTTGATACTCTTTTTTATGTAATTGATGGTTGCTTAAGAACTTACTTTATTGACGAAAAGGGAAAGGAACATACTATACAATTTGCTGTCTACGATTGGTGGATTAGTGATATGATTGCTTATTTTTCGCAAACAAAAGCAACTCTTAATATTGAAAGCCTTGAAGACACATCAATATTTATAATACATAGAGCAGATTTAGAAAAACTATGTTTTCAGATACCTGCTTTTAATAAATTATACAGATCAAAATTAGAAGGTTCTATTATAGGGTATCAGAAAAGAATCTTAGGTAATTTATCTCAGAACGCCACAGAAAGGTATGAGAACTTTATTAATCAATATCCTTCTATAGAAAATTCCGTTAAAAATTATCACCTCGCTTCCTATTTAGGTATTACCACTGAAAGTTTGAGTAGAATAAGAAAAGAAATGTCAAAAAGATCTTAATTCACGACCTAAATCACCTTTATTAGCAAACGATTTATTCATTTTTATCCGATTCAACTTACTTTTGTCTGTCCAAAAATTAATTTACATTTATGTTCTTTATGACAGAAAGAGAAACGAAGCTATATTTTAATATAGCTGGTTTAATTACAATTTCTAGTGGTTTATTAACGATTCTATACCCAAGCAGAGATTCAATTTTTCAATTCGGATTAGACACCACGCTTTTGCCGGTAACCAATGTTTACGCTAGTTATTGGCCTTATATTGTTTGTTTAATAGGGCTATTAATGATTATCGCATCAAAAGTACCTGTATTAAGAGTTCCCATAGCTATATATTCTACTCTAGAAAAATTATACTTAATAGGATTGATATTATTAATTATGCATCAATCTGATGCCCTAGGAACATCCTATAAATATTCACTTATTATCTATTCTATTATTTGCTTATATGGCTCCTTCTATTTAGGACAATACAATAGGAATTAGTCTATTTAAAAAGGCTTCATAATTTAATATTATGAAGCCTTTTTCATTATACAGATTCAGTTATAAGCACGGCACTTTCAAACTTATTCAATTCACTTTTAAACTGTTCGTTTAATGCATTATCACTAATCCCTTCTTCTACAGTAAAATTAGCATGGAAAGAAGGTAATGAAAAACTTCCTTTAACATCTGCTGCTGCATAAGGTAGAGACGATGATGCAATATTTAATACACTTTTTGCACCTCCAGGTCCTGGAGAAGAAGACAATATTAATAACGGTTTATTTTGATAAACTTCTCTTGTTGATCTAGAAACCCAATCAAATATATTTTTATATGCCACAGTATAATTACCATTATGCTCAGCAAAAGATATAATTATTCCATCTGCTTTAGAGATTTCTTCCTTAAAAGCTTCTACCTGTTTAGGTATACCTGATTCCTCTTCTATATCTATGCTATATATTGGCATTTCATAATCATTCAAATCTAGTGTAGAAACACTAACATTTTCTAATTGACCACCTGCCCACTCTGCTAATTGCTTATTAATTGATTTTTTTGAATTTGTGGCTCCAAATACTAATATCTTTTTCATAGTTGTTTTCCTTTTAATTTGATTATTAATTTTGCTAAAGTTTCTGCTTCCAATTCCGTTAAATTACTTCTTATCGGCTCATGGAATGTCTCAACTTTTTTATCTAATTCTTTTAATGTTTCTAACCCTTTTGGAGTAATGGTAATATCCATTTTTCTTCTATTAGTAGGGCATTCTACTCTATTTACAAGCCCTTTTTCTAATAACTTATCTACAATTCGTGTGATGTTACTAGATCTTTGAACCATTCTTTCTAATATTTCAAATACTGTAATAGGATTCCCATTTTGTCCCCTTAATATCCTTAATACATTAAACTGAGGTTCAGTAATACCATACTCTTTAAGTTCGCTTCCTACACGGTCAGTAATCCAATGTCCTGTAGAAATAATTTGATATATCGCTTTTATATAATTTGACTCCTTCATTTTACTTGTTTAAACAATCAATGTACATACAATAGTAAGAATGTTTTTATAATAATGCAACTAATCAATAAAAAAACCTATTCATTTCTGAATAGGTTTCTTTATTAAATAAACAACTTAATGTTAATTCTGTATTTTCTTAGTCGTTTTTCTTAACTGAATATTAAGGTTATCAAAGCTAACAATATCTACTAATTCATTAGCTCCATCATCATACTTAATATTAACACTGTCCCCTACTTGAGTAATAGGAAGTTCACTAGAAATTAATGATGAACCAATAAATATTTTAGAGTCTAAATCATCTACCATTATATAGTAATTAGTTGTCCCATTTCTGATATCTTTTTTGATTCTAGATATTGTAGAACTAATTACAAAAGTGTTTACATAACTGTTTGGAATCACTGAGTTCCCTCTACTATTAATGCTATTTTTATATGCTCTTAGCGCTTCTTTTATATTATTGCCTACACCAACAATTGTATAGTCTTCTACGGATACCATCGCAATCATTTTGATTAAACCTGCATTATCTTTTAAAGACATCACATAAGTTGGTATACCATTAATATTATAGGTAATCGGAAAAGAAGCATAGTATCCTTTTTCTTGTACCTTACCCATTGCAGACTGTCTAGCTGCTTGTTCTGTAGCTCCTACTTGTTTATACCATATTGTTTCTTTTGTTCTAGTATCTACAAGTACAAAACCCACTGTACCTTCATCGTTACCAACAGAGGTTAGTCCTGTATACCAATATGCCCTATCATTAGAACCATACACTAAAGACATTCCTTTAGTTGTGGTTAATTTTCTTTCGTTCGAGAAATTAAAATACCCCAATACAAACTCTCCCCAATCGTCTAATTGATTAACAATAAAGTTTTCTGGTTGAATTCTGTCAATCCAAATAGGAGTATCTTCAATAGAATATTCTTTAATTTCTCCATTTGCTACATCAACAGTAAGCACACCTGTTGCATTATCTCCAGAGAACCCTACTTCTTTATCATATAAGGTAATAATCCAATACGGTTTGCCATTATCATCAATTTCAAAAGAGTAATCTGTAAAACCTTTAGTCATATAACCATTTAAATAAATATGTCGCTCCAAGTCAGACATAAAGAAAGCTGCAGATTGATACTTAATTTTTACAGGTTCTCCATCTACTTCTTGTACAAGTGTAACATCTCTTTCGTTTGTTGCAGAGACCATTACATAGCCAGGGGTTCCCTCTTTATTATTATTCCATTTAAAGAATCCTGAGTGCATTAAAGGTGCAACCCAATATAATTTACCTTTTACTTTTTGAATACTAAATTGACCTAAATGTGCCTGACTACCTAGAGAAGGAATTGAGCCTAATACTTTATCTCCTAATCTATCGGCCATATCATTATCTACAATTCTGATCTCTTCTGTAGAGATTGGTGCAACATGATTAGTAAAGTTTTCTCCTTTTTTAACTTCGCCAATTAGATTTTTATAATCTTCACTTCTAAATAATGCCCATGATGTAAATAAAGGCAAAACTATAGCGTATAAAAGTGATAAGATCATTACCCCTACTCCTACATTTCTTATAGTTGAAGGTTGTTGTTTTATTCTTGCGGTTTCTAAGAATACAAATACTCCAGAAATAAAGAATAATAGCATTGCCCAAGATGTAAACCCATAGGCTAATGTGGGTAAGATAATGTAAAATGAAACAGTTAATAATAATAGTAAGATAAGGAGGTAAAATATGTTGTATTTCATATTGGTATAAAGTTTAGTTAGCAATACTATTTTTGAGAAATTGAAGATAATTTAATTGATGTTCTCTTCAATTAATTGTTGAATTTTTAAAACCGTTTTCCAGTTTCTTGTTGTTGCTATTACTTTCAATTTATTTTCAAATAATTGATTTGTTAGCTTAGATTGACTGTATTTACCTTTGCATTTTATAAAGACCTTTCTTCCAGTTATTTCAAAACTATCTCCATTAAAATCTTTTTCTTTTATTTCTGAAATTAAACTTTTATCAGGTTCAGAACGAAGTACGGTTAAATGTAACTGACTAATATCTGATTCATCATTATAAAATGGATTTTCTTTAATAGCAATAGCTACTTCAGGAACGGGAAGAACAATTGCAGGAACATTAAAGCCGAAACGAGCTAATATTTCCTTTTCTATTAAATTTTCTAATTGGATTGTATCCTTCTCTCCAGAACTTGAGAATAAAATATTACCACTTTGAATATAAGTAATGATGTTTGTGCAACCGTTTACTTCAAAAAGTTCTTTAAGATCTTTCATCAATATTTTTCGTTTGCCACCTACGTTTATTCCTCTTAAAATTGCCAGAAAGTTCATAAAGTTTGAGTTGTATATATTAATCCTTCACGAATATAAAGCAAAAAACCTCTACCTCAATAAAATATTGAAGTAGAGGCTATATAATTAAGAAAGTATATTTATGTGTATGTGATTATTTTCTTTTCACATTTACACAGTTCATACCTTTCATTCCTTTTTCTAACTCAAAAGTTACTTTATCACCTTCTTCTATCTGGTCAACTAAACCATTCACGTGAACAAAGAATTTCTCTTGTGTATCAAGATCTTTGATAAAACCGAAACCTTTTTGATCATTGAAAAATTCAACGCGTCCTCTGTGGACAGGATCTACCTCGATATCCTCCATTTTTGGAATAGCGATTTCGATAGTAGAAGCATCAATCTCTTCTCTTTCTACATCTGGATCTGGAGGAGTATCAGTAATGTTACCGAATTCATCCACATAAGCCATCATGCTATCTAAGCCACCACCAGGAGAGTTTTCTTTGCGCTCCTCTTTACGTTTAGCTTTTTCCTCTTTTTTCTTCTGACGTTTTTTTTCTTTTTCTTTTTTGTTGAAGGACTGTTGTGATCTTGCCATTAAATTTGTTTTATGATAGAAGTTATCTTCTAATTTTAGAAAGAATTAATCAACATAATTAATTCTGTTTTCATGAAAATCTAATTTTTTCATAGTAAAAGTGATTCTCATGTAAACTACATTATACAAAAGTAGGAACATAAATCAAAATCTAAAGTAAGAATGAAACTAAATCATATATTTTCCACACATTTATTTACAAAAAAGTATAAAAACACCTCTCATAACACTGATATTTAGTAATTAAGTACAATTAAATTTATTACACTTTTTTAAAGCGTTTTATCTTCTTTTCAGTGTAAACTATCACTAATATATCAATTTTCGCCTCTAACATATTTCTTTTTTCTAAAGTCGAAATAACTTCTTTTAAAGATCGATCATTAAATTTTATCATTTAATAAAAAGAATTAACAACCTATAGCTAATTATGTTATTCAAGTGATTAGTGATTAATAAATTGTTAGTGTATTTTTGCAAACAATTCCCCACTCTAAGTTTTAGTATTACTAGATAAATAATGAACAAAATTCTTGAGGTATGGCAAAAAAATGTCATTCCCTATCTCACTATTATACTACAAAAAGTAAAGGTCTTTTATCAGTACTTAACCAAACACAAAAATAAAGTGATTGGTGGTTGTTTTGGTGTTATTGGTGCCGGCTTACTTTTTATTCTTCTTTTCTTATCAGGCGTATTTGGTTCTTCCTATTCAGATGAAGAACTAATCAATTTTGAGAATGAAACGGCTTCTATAATTTATTCCGAAGATAATATTCTTCTAGGTAAGTTCTTTGCTGAAAACAGAACTAATATTAGCTACGATCAATTACCTAAACATCTTGTAAACGCACTAGTTGCAACAGAAGACGCAAGGTACTTTGAACACGAAGGGGTAGACTCTAGAAGTGTTCTTAGAGTATTATTTAAAAGTATTTTGTTGGGTGATAAAAGTAGTGGTGGTGGCAGTACTATTACACAACAACTTGCTAAAAATATGTTTGGAAGAAAAGACTACGGTCCTTTTTCTATGTTGATAAATAAATCCAACGAGATTAAGATTGCCCAACAATTAGAAGAATTATTCTCTAAAGAGGAACTACTAAGCATGTACTTAAATACAATCCCTTTTGGTGAAGATGTGTATGGTATTGAATCTGCTTCTGAGCGTTTTTTCAATAAGAAAGTAAGTGATTTAAAAATTGAGGAAAGTGCCGTTCTAATTGGCATGTTAAAAGCAAATACCTATTATAATCCTAGGTTATATCCAAGGCATTCTCTTAAAAGAAGAAGTGTTGTACTGCATCAAATGCAAAAGTATGATTACATATCTAAAATTGAATATGATTCTCTTATTCAACTGCCATTACAACTTGATTATGCAAACCCCGAAAATCAAGGTATTGCTAATTACTTTTTAGTTCATGTAAAAAATGATGCTCAAAAAATCATTTCTGAATACAATAAAAAGCATAATTCTCATCTTGACATAGAGAGTGATGGCCTAATAATTACGACATCATTAAATGCTAAATTACAATATTATGCTCTTCAAGCTTTTCAGAAGCAACTTAGTAAAATGCAAAGTTTAATTGAAAAGCAATATAAAAGTGGAACAAGTAAAAAAGAGCTTGATAGTATAGTTGCAAAACATCTAAAAAGGTTAAAAAGTGGTGACCCCACAGAAATGAGAGAATATTTTACTTGGGATGGTACTAAAACTGCTCAATTGTCTTTGTCTGATAGTATAAGAAAAGAGCTTACACTTTTACATGCTGGCTTTTTAGCGCTAAATCCTCAAGATGGTTTTATTAAGGCATGGGTTGGAGGGATTGATTTTAGAACACACCCTTATGATCAAGTTACAGCCAAGAGGCAATTGGCTTCTACTTTTAAACCAATCTTGTATACTGCTGCATTAGAAAAGGGTATCCGACCTTGTAAATACCTAAAGAATGAAATTTCTGAAACGAATGATGATGAGGCTTGGCAACCAGAAAATTATAGTAAAACAACTGGTGGAATGTATTCTATGGCCGCGTCATTAGCTAAATCTTTAAATATTCCCACTGTTAATCTTTACAATGATGTAGGTTACGCCAGCCTAAAAGAGCTTTGGGAGAAGATGGAGTTTTCTTATGCAATTAAAGATTACCCCTCTACTGCACTAGGTACTTCTGATGCTAGCCTTTTAGAACTTGTACGTGCCTATGCTTCTTTTGCAAATGGTGGTTTTCTAATCAACCCTCGTTTTATCACTTCAATAAAAACTGCTGAAGGTAAAACAATCTATCAATCTTCTGAAGTCGTAACATCAAAAAGAGTGATTAGTGAAGAATCTTCATTACTTATGAGTGCAATGTTACAAAAGGCATTGAATAATGGAACAGGTGCGTCTATGAGAAGTGTTTACGGTGTTAGGTTACCGCTTGCAGGTAAAACAGGTACTTCTCAAAGCTATGGAGATGCTTGGTTTGCCTCTTTTAATCCCAATTTAGTAATGGTAACAAGAGTTGGAGCTTCTTCTCAAGCCGTTCATTTTAATAACGGTAGGTATGGAGCAGGTAGTACTTTAGCATTACCAATTACTGCTTTAACACTACAAAAAGTTGAAAGTAATAAAGAATTATCGCATGAGCTTTTTACTTATTTCCCTGCTTTACCACATTATCTTGATGGATCTTTAGATTGTGAAGACTTTAAAGAAGGAACCGATGTTCAGATGTTTTTTAATAATATGTTTAAGAAAAAAACAGATGAAGAAAAAGAAACGAAAAGACAAGAAAGGAAAAAGCGAAGACAAGAAAGAAAAAAAAGAAGGCAGCAAAATCTGTAATCAATTATAAAATTTAGAAGTAAAAAAAGCGGACAACTCTATGTTATCCGCTTTTTTTACTTTTTAATTTCTAGTAACGAGTTGTACCCTCATAAGAAGAACTTAAAGAATTAGGTTTTAATTCGCCTCTAAATTTCAATTCTGCAGCACTAAAATCTCCTTCCACAGAAGAATTTGCCCAGCTACCATCAGCTTCTAATTCAATAGAAACATCAGCCATCATTGTAGGGCCTTGCACATGAAAAGTAACACGTGTCATTTGATTTTTAGGATTTGTAGTTACCTTATAATTTGAAATAGTACCGTCTACGGTAATACCACCTACTCCATTAAAACCAACTAATTGAGGAAATGCTAACTGAACAACAGCTCTATCACCAGCTACTTTTACAAAGTTTATAGAAGGATCAACATTTACCATATTACCTCTTCTATCGTAAGCTTGATTAGCTTCTAATGTATATGTTTTATTATTAATTGCAGCAATATTTTGAGCATGTTCAGCTTGTTCCTCTGCTAAACGTGCTTCTTTTTTCTTTTCTTTAGCAGCTTTCTTTTCTGCCTTTTTCTCTGCTTTAGTTTCTTTTTTTGTAGTAGTATCTTGTGCAAAACTATTTCCTACACCAAATGAGATTGTAAGTAAAAATAATAAACCTAAGATGCGATTGATTGATTGAATATTTTTCATTTTATTTTTTGTTTAAGTGTAATTGATATAACGCACTTTTTTCACATATAAATTTCAGATAATGATTATTTAGTATCAATTTATAACTATAATTGATAATTAATTGAAAATAAATTGTGAGAGAAATTACAATTAGTATTAATCTAATAATAAATTAAATTATGCAGGACTATAAAGATATTTGTCATAAAGTAGTTAAGCTTACTGATGAAGTTGCTTCTTTTATTGCAGAAGAGAGAACAAATTTTGATAGTTCTAAAATTGAATACAAAGGGTTAAACGATCTCGTTTCTTATGTTGATAAAACAGCAGAGAAAAAAATAGTAGATGGTTTAATGAAAATTCTTCCTGATGCAGGTTTTATTGGTGAAGAAGGTACAAATAGAAGTTCTAAAAACGGGTTAAAATGGATTATTGACCCATTGGATGGAACGACAAACTTTATTCATGGAATTCCTATTTTCTCCATTAGTATTGCACTTATATCTACAACAGATTACTGTTTAGGAGTAGTTAGAGAAGTAAACTTAAATGAGTGTTTTTACGCTTGGAAAGACGGTGGAGCATACCTAAATGGTATTTCTATTTCTGTATCTAGTCAGCAAAATTTAAAAAGTGGACTAATAGCTACCGGCTTCCCTTATTACGATTTTGAAAAAATGCCTCAATACATGAATATCCTTATGGGTATGATGGAAGGTTGCCATGGTATCCGTAGACTGGGTTCTGCTGCTGTAGATTTAGCTTATGTTGCTTGTGGGCGACTTGAAGGCTTTTTTGAATACAACCTTAATGCATGGGATGTTGCTGGTGGCAGTATAATTGTAAAAGAAGCAGGTGGAACAGTAACTACGTTCTCTAATGAAGATACATTTATTGAAGACAGAGAAATAATTGCAGCACCTCCAACTATACATAAGGAGATGCAATCTATTATATACAAAAAATGGAATAGTTAACTATTCCATTTTTTTATTCTATTTCTTTAAAACTTAATTCCTTCCTTTTGTTGATAACTTATAAAAGTTAGAAGAAGTAAACTCGTCTTTATAAGATGATTTTAATTCAATCTGATAATCTGTTAAACTATCAAGACCTTCGAAAAATAAATTTTCCGTTAATACATCATCTTTTATTTCTATCTTTTTATAAGAAATGGTCTTTTTGTCATCCACTTCATTAGATGATAAATTTACAAATCTATAATGTAAATTATAATATCCTCTTTCGTCTTTTTTCCAACCTACTATTTTTACATCAACACTTAATTGAGATAATGAATCTTTCACTTCAATCTCATGAGCATCATGAAAAACATGTGTTATCGGATCAGTAGCCAATACTAATGGCTCGTCATCAGTAAGATTACAAGAAGAAAAAAATAATGTTATAAGTGGTAGTATATAAATAATTGTCTTTTTCATCATAATATTTTTATTCATTCTTATGACAACTCAAAGTAGAAGGCTGACAACAAAAATATTGTTTTTTTTATAAAAACTAAAAATATTTCATGACAACATATATTTATAGAACATTAAAGGCTAGTAAAAAGTTGTATTTTCACTAGCCTTTAAATATATAATTTAGAATGTTATATCTAATTATTACTCAATCACTAACATCAATGATGTCATTCCAGGAACTTTTAAAGTACCTTTTGAAAGATCATAAGTTTCACCCGTTAATACATTCTTAGCAGATTTCGCACCTTGAATAGATTCTTCATAATGTGCTAATTCTACGTCTTTATCTTCAACGTTCTTATTAAAGATTGTCATTACTTTAGTAGACTCATCATATCTGAACATCACAAAAATTTCATTAGCTGGAGCATACTGTTTTAATTTACCATCATGTAATGCTGGAGTATCTCTTCTAAAAGTTGTCAATGTTTTCACAAAGTTCAATGCATCTTTTTGTTCTTTAGATAAGCCTTCACCTTTAAACACATTGGCTTTATCACCTTCCCATCCTCCAGGCATGTCTTCACGGATATAAGCATGATCTTCAGGATGATCTACATTACCCATTAAGATTTCAGTTCCGTAGAAAATTTGAGGTATTCCACGTGTTGTATAGATGTACATTAAGCCCATCTTAAATAAATCATAGTTTTCATTTACTTGATTAAAGAAACGAGGTGTGTCATGATTATCAGGGAAAATAACTAAGTTATATGGATCAGCATATAAGAAATCTTCAGCTAGTGTTTCATATACTTCATTAAAAGTATTTGAATAAGGAGCTATTTCTTTATTTAATGAACGTTTTAATGCTGCTTGAACAGGGAAATCCATAAGTGAAGGTAAATAAGATTCGTATCCGTTTGCATTCACTTTTCCTTTTTGCCATCTCGAAACAATTGCAGGGTTTTCTGACCATTCTTCTCCAACAATATTAAAGTTAGGATATTCTAGCATAATTCTACGAGACCATTCTGCCATAAAATTAGCATCAGGATATGAATAAGTATCTTGTCTAATACCTCCAAGATCTCCAAACTCTACCCACCAAATTGAGTTTTGAATCAAGTAATTTGCTAATAATTCGTTCTTTTGATTTAAATCAGGCATTGTATCAACAAACCATCCATCAGCATGTCCTTTTCTATCAGTTTCTGAACCATATGGATCAGCTAAAGAAACTCTTTGATGAGTTGAATAAGGTTTTTTCTCTAAATCTTGAAAATTATACCAATCAGCCGTAGGAAGATCATTTGTCCACCAATGGTTTAATCCACAGTGATTTTCAATCTGATCCATGATCAGTTTTATACCTCTTTTCTTTGCTTCTGCAGATAGACGTACATAATCTTCGTTAGAACCAAATCTCTTGTCAATTTTATAATAATCTGTAGTAGAATAACCATGGTAAGAATACGTTTCCATGTCATTCTCCAAAAGAGGGTTTACCCAAAGTGCAGTAAATCCTAAATCTTGAATATAATCTAAGTTATTTATAATACCCTGAATATCACCTCCATGTCTACCTGACATATTTGAACGATCTGCTGCTTCTTTTAAGCCATCTACAGTATCATTTTCTGGAATTCCATTTGCAAAACGGTCAGGTGTAATTAAATACATTACATCTTTATTAGAAAAACCTTGACGTCCTGCAGAGTTATCTCTTCTTTGTTTAAACTCGTAGTTATAAGTAAAAACTACTTTGCCTTTTTGTTTAAATTCTATTGGGAAAGATCCTGGCTTTACACCTTCAGAAATCTTTAAAACTAAAAATAGATAATTAGGGTTATCTACTTTTATAGTTTGATCTAACTGTACTCCATCATACGATAAAGTAGGAGTTAAATTTGAAATGTCTTTACCGTGAATAAGTAATTGTAATTCTGGATGTTCCATTCCGGCCCACCAAAATGCTGGTTCAACTCTATCGATTGATACTTTTGATTTAGCTGAAGCTAATTGAAAAGCAGCAAACAACATTAAAGTTAAAGCGAGTGATATTCTTTTCATGTTCATTGTAAATAAGTATATAATTAAAATTTCATTTATTCTTATATGTGTATCTAAGACACTACAAACATGATAGTTTAATTATAAAATTACAATAATCTTTAGGGTACAAAAAGTATACAACCAAGAATACCAAGTAAACATATAAGGTTAAAAACCTCAATTTTAAGCTAAATAAGACATTTATTAAGTAAACATCTAAATAACCAACACTATTTACTTTTAGCTTCTTCTTCTTTCTTTTTTGCAGCTTCTGCTACTTTCGCATCCATTTCTCTTCTCATTTCTATTAGTGTTTTAAACTTAATAAAAGCACCAATTACAAATAATGGAAACGAACTACAGCCTAAAACCCATTTAATTACAGTATCATCTCTAAAAACTGTAACTGCCAAAATTACTGCTGCAACGCCAATTAAAGTAAAAATATAACCTATCATGATTAATTTTCTTTGTTTGTTATTAGTTGAATAAAGTTGAGGACTCTTTCTAAATACCACCTTTGTTTATTTAGAGATATTAAAAAGCCTACATGTCCTCCATATTTAGGTGTTTCTAAAAAAACATTTTCATTATTTTCCGCTTCATAATATGGGTAACACTCTTTTGAGAGAAAAGGATCATCTAATGCATTAATAATTAATGTAGGTTTGATAATTCCTTTTAAAAACTGCTTTGAACTACATTTTGTCCAATATTCTTCAGCATCTCTAAAGCCATGTGCCGGAGCCGTATATTCATCGTCGAAAGCCACAAATGTTTTTGCTGCTGCAATTTTAGTGATTTTTTCTGAGGATGGGTCAAAAGTTTCTAATTTTTGAATAGCTTTTAACTTTAATGACCGCAAAAAATTATTTAAATAGACCCAATTCCTTTTTGATTGTAATTGTTTAGCTGATGTATTTAAATCACAAGGAACAGAAATTGCTACCCCTCCCAATACTTTAGGGTTAATCTTTTCGGCTTGTTCACCTAAATATTTTAAAGTGATATTTCCTCCTAAGCTGAAGCCAATGATTATGATATTAGCATAAGCATCTGCAATATCATTTACCAAAAAATCTAGATCATCCGTTTTTCCACTATGATAGGAATAGTACTTTTTATTAGGCTCTCCGCTACAACTTCTATGATTAATTGCCCAAATATCAAAAGAACTCGAAAAGGCATCCGACATCTCTAAAATATATGGAGATGATGAAGAGCCTTCTAATCCATGTAATAAAATAATTGCTACTTTATGGTTATTGAGAAGTGTATCTACATCAAAAAAATCATTATCTGGTGTAGTGTACCTTTTTCTTATAAAGTCTGGGCTTTTTTTCTTCTGAAACCTATTTGCTGCAATTGTATTGATATGAGCATTTCTATAAATAAAACTAGGCAAGTACGCAGAGTTAACTACAGGCATATTTATAATTCTTTTATCATCCAAATAGTACAACTATGGTGAGATGTATTTCCTAATGGAGCTTCTAGATTTTTAAAACCCAGACGTTCATATAATGCAACTCCTTTTACCAATTCTGGCATTGTTTCTAAATAACATTTAGAATAACCTTCGTCTTTAGCAAAAGTTAAGCAGTGCTTTAATACTTTTTCTCCGTAACCTTTTCCTCTAGCATCTGTAGAAAGATATATTTTTTGAAGTTCACATACTGAATCATCTGCACCAATTAGCTTACCAATACCAGCTCCTCCAATTACTTTATTATTTTCTTCTAAAATAAAATACTCAACACCACTCTCCTCGTATACTTTTGATAACTCTCCTAATTGTTTATCAAAATAAGCAGTACCAGGTAAGGCTGCATTATGTTCTTCTAATGCTTCTTTTATTATTTTTTCAATAAAAGCATTATCATTAGGTGTTATTACTCTAATAGAATACATATGATACATTATTAGTTAATTAGTTCACAAAAGTAATGCAAATAACATTATAAAATACACTCTATTCTTCTTTAAGGGATATGTAATAAAAAAAGGAAGCCTCTCGACTTCCTTTTTTTAATTTAGCAGTTTTTATATGCTTAATTCTTGTTCTAAAATTTTAATTCCATTTGTCTTGTCAATAAAGGAAACAATAATTTTAGATAAGTCTGCTTTGTCATGATGTTCAATAATCAACTCAGCATTGTTAAAGCGAGAATCATTTACATCAGAAATAAAAGTTGCCTTATCTGAAAGAACAGATTTTGACAACTTATAGATTTCATGCATCTCTTTCCCGAAAATTTCTACAATTGCATTGTCGTCTATAATTTTCACACCAATCTGATACCCTTTAAATTGAGTATCAACTTTCTGAAAATTGACTGTAGATTGATACCATTCATTATTAATTTCTTTCTGTATTCCACAAGAAGAAAATAATAGGATATAAATAGTAAATACAGAACAATAGTTAATCAATTTACACATTAGTATAGTTATTTATTTAGAAGAAGTAATAGGTAAACTTTAATTATGTAACAGCTAGGTAAGGCATATATTTAAGATTGCTTTTACATAATACTCACAATCTAACATTTAAATTTAACATTATAATTTAAATGAATATAAATGAGTTGAAATAACATTCAATAAAATGATTACTAGGTAATTAAAGAACGTTTGTAGTGAGGTATATCCTAATTATAATCATTATGAAAAATATAAAAAACACCTTACTTACGTTCTTATTAATTTCTTTACCTTTTATAAATTTTGCCAATAACGAAAATGGCAAAAAAGATGAAGATGATGACGACAAGAAAAAAAATTCTAAAGCTTCATCATATGATCATTTTAATATTGCACCTAAAGTTAAAACTGCACCTTTTATTAAAGATTTATCTTCTGAACATAGTTTAGAGCTTTTTAAGGATGGTAAAAAGAAAATGCTTATTGATGCTGAAACAGACAATATACTTTACAATAATTTAAAAGAAGGTGAAGATTATTTAAGAGTATATACTGATCATACAGATGGTTTAAAATGCATTATCATTTGGCACATCGAAAAAGTAGATAAAGAAACTGGTGAAATTGATTGGAAAAAATATACTTATAAGAAGTATTCTGAAATTGGTTGGAGACCCACAACAAACGACAATACGAAAGTAGAAGCCTTTAAATAAAAATTTACGATAATTAAATAAAAGCAAATAACAACGAACAAGCTTTAACAAAGTTAACGAATCGGAAAATCTTGGTGTTTATGAAGTATAACCAAACACAAGGAAATATGAAAAACTTATCGATTCTAATTGTTCTAGTTTTAAATATTATTAGTTTATCTTCTTTTGCTTCTAACGAAAAAGGGAAAGAAAGCAAAAGAAATTATGATGAAACTAATGCTCCTAAAATAAAAACGGCTCCATTTATTAAAGGTGTTGCTGCAGAGCACTCTTTAGAATTATTTATGGAAGGTGTTAACCATAAAATGTTAGTAGATACTGAAACAGATAACATTTTATTTGATCATCTAAAAGAAGGTAAAGACTTTGTTAGAGTTTATACTGACAATGCTGATGGTAATAAAGCAATGGTTATTTGGTCTATCAATAAAGTAAATAAAAAAACAGGAGAAATTAAGTGGGATTTGCACAGTTATAAGCATTTTCCTACTACAGGATGGAGACCTGTTGATAATAATAAAGAAAAAGTAAAAGCATTTAATTAATAAATTAAGGAAGTCTAATGACTTCCTTTTTTTTTGATCAATTATTTTTTCTATTAAAAGAAAGTACCAATTCTAACCAATATTCAAGGTCTGTATCAAGGTCAAAACCCTCTGGAGTTATATAGATGTATCCTTTCATTGGTCTACCTGTAAAATCCATAGGTAAACAACATGGTTTTTCTATTTCAAAAGCATACTGCTCTTCTCCAATTTTAGCCATTAATAAACTATCTCCATATTTTTTATCTATATGGATTCCACAGCTCATCTTATTGTTGATCATGAAGATAAGCCCTCCCATCATTTTTTTTGAGTAATATTCCACTTTTTGTGATGTAAAAAACCTGGTTATTCTTTCTCCTAAAAACTCATCAAATGCCATAATTTCAATTTTAAATGATAGATAATAGACTTTAATAATAGTAAATACTATTGATCAATCTTATTACAAAAATGTCTCTAGATTAAATAAATCTATACGATGTTATGAAAAACCTTACTATAATAGCCCTACTTATTCATATATTTTCAATGTCAATTTTTGCTTCTAATAATCTTGATGATGATAAAAAGAAGAAAAAAAAAGCATACAATCATATGATGACTGCTCCAAAAATTAAAACAGCACCTTTTATTAGAGGTTTGGCTGCTAATGGATCAATAGAACTTTTAAAAGAAGGTATTAATCATGTGATGCTTGTTGATAAAAAAAATGACAACATTTTACTTGATTATGTAAAAGAAGGAAAAGATTTTATCAGAATATATACCGATCCAACTGATCATCAAGAATGCTTGATTATTTGGAGAATAAAAAAGAAAAGTAAAAAAACAGGAAAAATTACTTGGAGAAAGTTTACATATAAATACCTTCCATCATTAGGCTGGTGGCCAGTAGATAATATGACAACAAAAGTAAAATCATTTCAATAAAAAAATGGCTTCAAAAATTAATTTTGAAGCCATTTTTTTGTTTAAACTTTTCCGATCTTAAAAGTCTGCACTTTTAGGAGCACGTGGGAAAGGTATTACATCACGAATGTTACCCATTCCTGTAACAAATAATACAATTCTTTCAAAACCTAAACCAAATCCAGAGTGAGGAGCTGTTCCAAATTTACGAAGCTCTAAATACCACCACAATTCTTCTTGCGGTACATCCATTTCTTCCATTCTTTTTACAAGTTTCTCTAAATTTTCTTCACGCTGAGAACCTCCAATGATTTCACCTATACCAGGGAACAATACGTCCATTGCTGCTACAGTTTTACCATCTTCGTTTTGCTTCATGTAGAAAGATTTAATCTCTTTAGGGTAATCCGTTAAGATTACAGGCTTTTTATATTCTTTCTCTACTAAATAACGCTCATGTTCAGAAGATAAATCTACACCCCACTCAACAGGATATTTAAATTTACCTTTTTTAAACGGTTTAGAACGTCTTAATACTTCGATTGCTTCTGTATATGTTAAACGTTCAAAGTTGTTATCAGAAACAAATTTTAAACGCTCTAATAAACCTAGTTCAGCACGTTGGTTTTGAGGTTTTGTTTTTTCCTCTTGTGCGTAACGTTGGTTTAAGAATTCTAAATCTTCAGGGCACTGTTCCATTGCATAATCAATCAAATACTTGATCATTTCTTCTGCAAGGTCCATGTTATCTACTAAATCATAGAAAGCCATTTCTGGTTCTATCATCCAGAATTCTGCCAAGTGACGAGAAGTGTTTGAATTTTCTGCACGGAATGTAGGTCCGAATGTATAAACATCACCTAAAGCCATTGCTCCAACTTCTGCTTCTAATTGTCCAGAAACTGATAAGTTTACAGGCTTACCAAAGAAATCTTCTTTGTAATCTACCTCTCCGTCTTCACCAAGTGGTGGGTTTTTAGGATCAATTGTAGATACTCTAAAAGTTTCTCCTGCACCTTCTGCATCAGAACCAGTAATAATTGGTGTATGCATATATACAAATCCTTTTTCGTTAAAGAATTTGTGGATACCGTATGCTAAAGCATTACGTACTCTATACACTGCACTCATAACTTGAGTACGAGGACGTAAATGTGCTTTTTCACGTAAGAACTCTAAAGAGTGCTTTTTAGGTTGTAAAGGATATTCTTCTGGGTCTGCATCTCCTAAGATTTCAAGGTTTTCTACCTCAATTTCAATTCTCTGTCCTTTACCTTGAGATTCTAAAATTGTTCCTTCTATAGAAACAGCAGCACTAGTAGTTAATCTCTTTAGTAGATCTTCTGATGTATTTTCAAAATCTACCACCGCTTGCAAATTATTGATAGTAGAACCATCATTCAATGCAATAAAGCGATTGCTTCTAAATGTTCTTACCCATCCTTTAACAGTAACTTTGGCACCAATCTCTCCGTGTGCCAGCAAGTCTTTAATTTTTGTTCTTCTCACTTGCGTGGTAGTTTAAATTTCTAATAGTAAAAAAAGACACACTAAGTATGTCTAAAATGAGGACAAATATAAAAAGTTTATAGTAGTTTTTTATAGATGTTACTCACGTTTTATACTTTATCTATTTAATTCTCTTAAAATTAAATCAAAGGCTTCTTAAAAATTAACATTGATTATAATTATTTAAGCCTCCATTTAGTTAGTTTTTGAATAAATTAGTGTTGAACTAAAAAACTTCAACTATAAAATAATGACTTCAAAAAAATCAATTATTGGAGTAGGTATCGCTGTTTTACTCTTGATCAGCTTTTTCTACTTCAACACTTCAAGCAACGAAACAGTATTACTCACTAAAGTCCGTAAAGGTGACCTAAAAATTAATGTTACAACAACTGGTGAACTAGAAGCTGAAAAATCTGTACAAATTAGAGGCCCACTTGGTATGAGGAAAGCAAGTGTATGGGAAGCTAAAATAAATAGTTTGGTGCCTGAAGGTACGCTTGTAAAACAAGGTGATCAAGTTGCTCAACTAGACCCATCATCTTTGTCTGACCAGCTTTCTAAAATGGAAACAGAGTTAACAAAATCAGAATCACAATGGGAACAAACACAGCTAGACAGTGCTTTACAGTTAAGTAAAGAAAGAGATAATCTTATCAACCTTGAATTTGTTGTAGAAGAAAAGAAAATCCAATTGGAAGAATCTGCTTTTGAACCACCTTCAACAATTAAAAAATGTAAGATGGATGTAAAAAAAGCTGAACGTGATTTAAAACAAAGTAAAGCTAATTACATTGTAAAACAGCAACAATTGAGTGCTAAAATGAGAGAGGTAACTGCCAATCTTAATGCTGCAAAAAGAAATGTAAATTTCTTAAAGACTCTTTTTGGTGAATTTACAATTTTTGCTCCTGAAGATGGGATGATTATTTACACTAAGGATTGGAATGGAAATAAAGTAAAAGAAGGCTCTAACATTCAAGCTTGGAACCCTGTTGTAGCTACCCTGCCCGATTTATCGTCTATGTTGTCTAAAACTTTTGTGAATGAGGTTGATATCAGAAAAATTAAAAAAGGGCAAAAAGTAAATATTGGATTAGACGCTTTTCCTGATAAAAAACTTAATGGTGAAGTTACTCATGTAGCAAATGTAGGAGAACAACGCCCTAACTCAGATGCAAAAGTATTTGAAGTTTCTATTTTATTGGCTAAAACTGATAGTACTTTACGCCCATCAATGACTACATCTAATGAGATTAAAACGGAAGAAAAAACCGATATTCTGCTTATTCCAATAGAAGCATTACACGTTCAAGGTGACTCTGCTAATTTTGTCTTTATTAAGAACATCAATAGTTATGATATTCAAGAAGTAAAAATTGGTTTAATGAATGACCAGGATGTTGAGATTATTTCTGGTTTAAAAGAAAATGATATTATTGCTTTATCGACACCTCCATCTCACCTAGAAGAACCATCTAAATAATAGTTATATGCAACGTTATTTAATCAATTTATCGATTGCTTTAGATGCCATTCTTGCTAATACATTACGTTCAATTCTAACTGCTTTAGGAATTATTTTTGGAGTAGCGGCAGTTATTGCCATGTTAGCTATTGGCAATGGAGCACAACAAGAAATTTTAGATCAGATGAAACTTGTTGGGGTAAATAATATCGTAATTACTCCCATAATTGAACAATCTGAGGAAAAGGTGGTTTCTGAAAATAAAAAAGAAAAGGAAAAGTTCTCTCCTGGGCTTTCTCTTTTAGACCTTAAAAATATTAAAGAAGTAATTCCAAATATTCAACGCTTAAGTCCTGAAATAGAAATTGAAACATACATTATTAAAAATGGCATTAGGCGATCTGTTAAGTTAATTGGAGTAAATAACCATTACTTCGAAATTTACAATCATTCTCTCTCTCAAGGTAATTTATTTGATAAAGTTCATGCCAAATTTGGAGCATCTGTATGTATTATTGGACGCAGCTTACAAACTCGTTTTTTTAGTTCAGAAGATCCTATTGGTAAGCAAATAAAATGCGGAGGACAATGGCTGACTGTTGTTGGGGTGCTTAACGAAAGAAACATGATGTCTAAGAACTTAGAGAAGTTGGGTATCAGAAATGTAAATATGGATGTTTATGTACCTATCGAAACAATGCTAATTCGTTTTAAAGATAGATCTAGAGTTACCAAAACAGCAATCCAAAAAGCATCTGCAGAACAAGCTAGAAATAATAATCAGCCAAATGATAAAAAAGCAAATTATAATCAACTAGATAAAATTGTAGTGCAGATGTCTAATGCAAATGAGTTATCTCTAGCCTCAGAGGTATTACAAAAAATGCTAAGTAGAAGACATTTCAATAAAGTTGATTTTGAAATTAGTATTCCAGAAATGTTACTTAAACAACAACAAAGAACTAAAGATATTTTTAATATAGTTCTTGGTGCAATTGCTGGGATATCATTAATTGTTGGCGGCATTGGTATTATGAATATTATGCTTGCATCTGTTCTAGAAAGAATAAAAGAAATTGGCTTACGTATTTCATTAGGGGCTAAAAAAATGGATATCATTTTACAATTTCTTTTTGAAGCCATCTTAATTAGTCTAACCGGTGGCACAATTGGAGTTATACTTGGTGTTTCTATGGCTTTATTAATATCAAGCATTGCTGATATTCCAACAATTATATCTTTCTCTTCTGTTATTATCTCTTTTGGAGTAGCGGCATCTATTGGTGTAATCTTTGGAATTTCACCAGCTAAAAAAGCGGCATCCCAAGATCCGATAGAATCTCTTCGATACGAATAACAGCATTAATCAACAACAACTTCATGAAAAATATACATATCAATCTTTTAGTAACTTTGCTTCTAATAGGTACTTCTGGTTTTGGGCAAAGTATAATTACTTTAGATCAGGTAATTGAAATTGCAAAAAATGGCTCCCTTTCTTCTCAACAAGCAGAAAACAAGAAGGAAAATTACTATTGGCAATACAAACAGTTTAAGTCTGTCTATTTACCTCAGTTGGTTTTAAATGGTAATCTACCAAATTACAACAGGTCTATTAACCCTATTACGCAACCAGATGGTAGTACAGAATTTAGAGCTGTAAGTATGTCAACTTCTAATGTTAACCTTAATTTAGAACAAAATATTGGCCTTACTGGTGGTAAAATTTATATGGGCGCTCAGATGCAGCGAATTGATAATTTTGAAGGGGCAAATACAGGAACAAGTTATGCTGGTCAACCTTTTATGATTGGTTTTTATCAACCTTTATTCAACTTTAACCCTCTTAAATGGGATAAGCAAATTGAGCCTTTGCGTTATGAGGAATCATTAAAACAATATGCAGAAGAACTAGAAATGATTGCTTATGAAACTACAGAACTTTATTTCAATCTTCTTATTGCTCAAATTAGTTATGATGTTGCTACTACTAACTTAGCAAATAATGATACGATTTATAAAATTGGACAAGGAAGATATAATCTTGGTAAAATTGCCGAAAATGAATTATTACAATTAGAACTAAATGTATTAACTGCAGATAGAGATTTACAATCTGCGAATCTTGATGTAGAAAGAAGTAGGCTCACTTTATTTAATTATTTAAATATTCCAGAAAATACCATAAGTCAACTATCTACCCCTGCCGAAATCCCTGATGTGACAATTAGTGCAGATGTAGCCGTTATTCAGGCAAGAGAAAATAAACAACAGTATATCAACTACAAAAGAAGAAAACTCGAAGCAGAACGAGATGTTGCTAAAGCAAAGGGAGAATCTGGATTACAAATTAATATGAGTGGGCAATTTGGTTTAACACAACAAGCAACTACTCCATCAGGTGTTTATGAAAGTCCGAATAGTCAGCAACAATTTCAATTAGGGTTTAATATCCCAATTCTTGATTGGGGCAGAAGGAAGTCTAAAGTAGAAACAGCCATTTCTAACCAAAGGTTAGTGCAAAGTACCATACAACAAGAAGAAGAACTCTTTAGCCAAAATATCTACCTTTTAGCAAGACAAATTCCTATAATAAGAGCAAGCGCCCTATCAACAGAAAAAGCAAGAAGCATTGCTGAAAAAAGTTATGAAATTGCAAGGAGACGATATATGGTAGGTAAAATTAGTGTTACTGACCTAAATATTGCATTAAAAGACAAAGATCAAAAGACCAAAGAATACTTGGCAGCGTTAAAAGAATATTGGTTATCGTATTATAGACTTCGTATGTTTACACTTTACGATTTCAAATCAAATCAAAAAATTGGTGGAAATTAATAATTGGAATATTAATTGATTACTTACCTAATTCAACAATAACTTTTTTAAAATGTCAGCAAAATACGGCCTAATATTCATTAGTTTATTTACTTTCTTTACTGGGTGTTCTACTTCTTCTGATGAAAAATCAGAAAGTGAATACGATGACGGTACTTTTGTAATTGAGGAAGAGGATTTATCTAAAGTAAATTCTAATACTTTATATATTGAAGTTGATTCTCTTAGAAATGATGCTTTTGAGTCTGAAACCTTAAAATTAGATTTTTCTACAAGAATAGTAACTGATTTAGAAGCAAACGGAGTAGTATTAAACACAGATTTAAAGAAAGATGTACTTAAGAGTATTTCTGAAGCAAAAAACTCTGTGTATTCTAATAGAACTTTTAATAATGAAGATTCTATGTTACAATATGACTCTGATATTGCTACTTTAATTGCATCATTGGAAGAATTATCAAAATCTGTAGATAACTTTGATAATTACGAAAAACCTGCTCGTCTTTTAGATAGAATTAAGGATACAAGCACTAGGGATTTAATGTTAAGAGGCTATTATAATCAATCTGCTTTTAAGTGGAATAAATTAGTACGAGATTATAAATCTAAAGTAGAAAAAGAAAACCCTACACTAAAAGTTGTTGAAGTTAAATACTTCTATGGTCAAGAACCTATCATTTAAGTAGTGTTTTAATTAAATAGAAAAAGCCATGTAGAATTTTACTTCTACATGGCTTTTTTGTTATTGTAAATAAGGACCTAGAACATCTATCTTTCCATCAATATCATTTGGAATTTCTAAGCCTATAATTTTGGCGATTGCTGGGTAAACATTCACATTTTCGAAGGAAGGAATCTCCACTCCTTTTTTAAAATTTGGTCCTACTCCATAAAATATAGCATGCATATTTTTTATTGCATATGGGTTATAACCATGCGTACCCTTACTTACTCCTCCTCTAACATTTTTAAATGCTTTAGGAGGAATAGCCTCACAAACAATTGCAGGAATCCTGTTTCCTTTAGAATAATGTAAATTTGCAGGGATATTCTCTTTTAAATACACATGCATTCCTTTACTTTCTTGGGCCTTTAACTTCTCATAAGTTTCTTGCACATTTGCTCCTTTATTAGGGTAAAGTAAGTATTGCACTCCTCCTCCATTTACACAAGTAAAATCTTCAAAGCTTCCTAAACCTTCAAGAACAATTGGGTTATCTACATCCACATTTTCCATACCATGATCTGAGACAACAATTAAGTTAACGGGATGATCACTTGCTTTAATGGTTTTATAAAGTGCTCCAATTTGAGTATCAAGGTACTCTACCGCTTCTTGAGTCTCCTTAGCATCAGGACCATATCTATGCCCTTGTGTATCTACTAAAGAAAAATATAAAGTGATAAACCTTGGTCTATTTTTACCTTTTAAAGATAACCACTTCTCTATTTGCTCTATTCTTTGAGCATAAGGTGTTGATTTATTGTATTTAAAGTAATAAGAAGGCGTAATTCCTTGTACTCTACTGTCTGAAACAGGCCAATAAAAAGAGGCTGATTTCACTCCTTGCTGTTCTGCTAATGTCCATAAAGGAGTTCCATAAAACCATGAACCATCTTTTTTACCAATACCAATTCTATACATTTCTTTACGTTCAGGATCATAAAATGAATTATGAACTAAACCATTATTTGAAGGATACATTCCTGTAGCAATAGCATAATGGTTTGGAAATGTTTTACTAGGATAAGAAGGAATCATAGAAGTTGCTTTCACTCCTTCTTTTGCTATAAGATCTAAATTTGGCGTCTTGTATTTGATAGGGTAATCATATCTAAACCCATCTATTGATACAATGATAACCGTATTTTCATTTGCTTTTTCAGTTTTTGTGCAGGCAGAAAATAATATCAAAAGTAAAATAATTGAGTTAGTAATATTTTTTGAAATCATAATGTGTTTTATAAGTGCTATAATAATTTACGAAACTACTTCCGTTTTTTTCACTTTCCACATCAATTTAACTTCATTAGTAAAATGTTATTAATAAATTATTATTCAATTTTTAGGCAAGCCTAAAAATTTATTTATATTTGCAGTATAATTATTTTAGTCGTTTATAATTAATATAATATAACTACAGCCATGAAGGCAATTCTAACTACAGTTTTTCTCCTAATTACCACCATTGCAATAGGTGCTGATAAAATTGAAATAACAGGACATATTACATCTGGTAAAGAACATCTTCCTTTTGCAACTGTCTCTGTTAATGATGGTGCTTTTGGTACTTCTGCAGACGAACATGGCCATTTTAAAATAGAACTTGAAAAAGGTAAAGAATATACTATTCTAGTTTCTGCTATTGGATATTCTCCACAACAGAAAAAAATTACTGCATCTAATAGCGTACGAGAAATTCATTTTAATTTAGATAAAGATTTACTTCAGTTAAACGAGGTAATTGTTTCTAGTAGCCGTAGAGAACAAAGCAGAAAAGAAACTGCAGCAGTAGTTAATGTAGTGAGTAAAGAAATTTTCACAGCGTCTAGTTCTAAAGTTGTTGCTGATGGATTAAATTTTGTTTCTGGTGCTAGAGTAGAGAATACCTGTGGAAACTGTGGTTCTTCTTCGTTAAGGTTAAATGGTTTAGAAGGTCCTTATACTCAAATTTTGATGGACAGTAGACCAATTTTTAATGGTTTGGTTAGTGTATATGGTCTAGAACAAATTCCTGTTTCTATGGTAGATCAGATTGAAGTTGTAAGAGGTGGTGGTTCTGTTCTTTTTGGTGCTAATGCAATTGGCGGTACTGTAAATATTATCACAAAAGCACCTCAATACAATTCTTACGAAGTAGGTACAAACATGGGAACAATAGATGGAAAATCTAACGATTACAATGTATATTTTAATACTTCTGTTGTCTCTAAAAATGACAAAACAGGTGCTTATATCTATGGTTCTTATAGAAATAGAGATGCATGGAATGCTAACCCTAATGATATCTGGTACAAAGTTGATGATAATGGACAAGCTATTGGTGCTCCTTTAAATGATGATTTTACTGAATTACCTCAATTAAAAACAGCATCTGTAGGTACAAAAATCTATCATAACTTTAATGATCAGAATAAAATAACAGGTGATTTAAGGTATATACATGAAGACCGTAGAGGAGGTAATAAATTAAACGAAGCTCCAGAAAATACTGATATTACTGAATGGATTAACATGGGTATTGTGAGTGGAAGTATTAATTATGATTGGTTTAGTCAAAATAAAAAAACACACCTTAATGCCTATTCTAACCTTCAATACGTAAAAAGAGACAGTTATTATGGCGCTAACCAAGCACCTGATGGCTATGGCTTAACTACTGGTTTAACTTATGTGGGTGGATTACAAGCTAATTTAGACCTTGGAAGAATGTTTAATTCTCAGATGTACTTTGTAGTTGGAACAGAATATATTATAGATGAAATTAACGATAAGAAATTAGGCTATTTTGATCAAGATGCTGGACAAGAGACGAATGATATTCCAGTATCTAATCAGCAGGCACAGACTATGGCTATTTTTGCACAAAACGAATGGAAAGGTAATAAATTGTCTGTCCTTATTGGGGCAAGAATGGATTATGTTATGATTAAAGATTTTGAAAATCTAGAAAACAATAAAAACGTTCCTGCTATCAACCCTAGAATAAACCTTAAGTATAATATAACTGATGATATGCAATTAAGAGGCGGGTTTGCTACTGGTTTTAGAGCTCCGCAAATGTTCTCTGAAGATTTACATATTGAGGTTGCTGGAGGTCAAGCTGTTCGAACGGTGCTAGACCCTGATTTAAAAGCAGAAACTTCTTTATCTTATAACCTCGCTTGGGATTATGAAAAGAAAATAGGAAGCGTTCAAACTTATTTCTTGGCAGAAGGATTCCATACCCGAATCAATAACCGATTTGATAATCAATACATTTATTTAGATGATGGAACTTTAATAAATTACAAAAGAAACTCTACTTCTGATGCTATTGTTCAAGGCGTAAACCTAGAAGCTAAAGTTGCACCTTCTGAAAAAATAAATATTCAAGCTGCATATACAATTCAAACTGCAGAATACGAAGAAGATAATCAATGGGGGGATGAAGAAGGTAGTGCTTCAAAGTATATTCTGAGAACGCCTAATCAATACGGTTCTCTTACATTAAATTATAAACCTGCCCAAAGATGGACTACATCACTTACTGGTATTTATACCGGAAGTATGTTTGTACCTCTACTTGCTGGTGGTTTTATTAATGGGCAAGCAGTAGAGAATGAATCTTTAATTGAAACACAATCCTTTTTTGACATGGGAGCAAAGGTTTCTTACAAAACAATTCTAGGTAAAAAAGCCAATATTGAATTTGGTACAGGTGTTAAAAATATCTTTAATCAAATGCAAAATCAATTTGTAAGTGGTGCAGATAAAGATGCAGCATTTGTATACGGACCAACCACTCCAAGAATGTATTTTATTGAGGTCAAAATTGGTAACCTATTATAAAATTCACACTATATAAATAAAATGCCGTTGCTCTAACTTAATAGAACAACGGCATTTTTTATATAATCCATAGTTTATTCAAATGTAAAAAGACATTTAATCATCACTTTGAATAAAATTTACAGAATATTTAATTTCAATTATACTAGATTCTCTTCTAATTTAATATGAGGAAAATTAGCATCTCGATGTTGAAATTTTAGTATTGTATCTTTTACGATAACTCCCTTTTCAATATTTATTGCATTTTTAATTGTAGCATTTTTCTTCCAACCAAGCTCACCTTCAAGAACCGATTCTAAATGTACAATTAAAGCTGCAGAGATAGATCTTGAAGCACTCTCCCAAAGATAAGTAGGCGTATGATCTACCGCATAATAATCTATATTATCTATTGCTATTAATGGGCTTTTAAACGTAGTAGGTTTAGCAAAATAGAAACCCATACCTTCATCACAACTTACATCTATAACTAATGTCCCAGGTTTTAAACTCTCTTTTTCTTCTTCAAGAATAAAATTGAGTGGTGCATTCGTATCTTGATAAGTACCATTAATAATAATTTCAGACTCACTTATTAAATCTAAAAGAGCACGTTGTGAACCATCATGTTCTACAACTTTTAGGCGAGGTTCGTTATCGCCTCCTTTTTCTAAACGAGCATAATTCACATCTAATATTTCCTCTCTAACTTCATGATCAGGTCTTTGAACACAGATAGTTATATCTCTAAAGCCATGAGCTTTTAACGCATAAATAGCTCCTCTACTTACTGCTCCAAAACTAAATATCGTTACCTTCCTTTGGTTACCGTAGTGTCCATCAATACCTTTTAATTGTAAAGCATGAAGAACGGCACAATATCCTGCCATTTCATTGTTTTTATAAAAAGTATGTCTTCCTATTCGTCCACTTGGACTCCAAACAAACATATCTTCAAAAGCAATGAGCGTTAATTTTCGATCTATAGCTATTTGTGTAATTTCATTTTGCTGAACACAATGAGGATACCCCCAAATTACACCGCCCTCTTTCATTTCTTCTAAATCAGACAATACAGGTTTAGCAATAATAACAGCCCCAATGTCAGATAAAATCTCTGATCTTGAAGCAACTCCACCTGTAAGGTTACTAATTTCATCATCGCTAATATTAAAAGGTTTACCATATCCTTTTTCAAAGATTAGTTTTTTTCGAATACTTTTTTCAAGTCTTCCTAAATGTTCAGGATGTATAGGAATACGTCTCTCATCTTCTTTTTTAGACGTTCCAATAACTCCAATTTTTGATAAATTCATATGATTACTTTTAGATAGAAACCTGTAATCATTAATGAATTGATTAAGGTAATGTGATAAGATTATTAAAAAAGATACTTACAAACTATCAGTCATTAAGTTGATAATTAGAGTTTCAATAATCAGAAAGGGCGAGGAAAATTTGCCCTTATGTTCACTTCTAATGATTTGATTATGTTAGCTAGCTACAAGGTACGTTATTAATGGGTAGAGATAAGCTATATAGACAACAATCATACAATTAAATAGAAAATATAAATAACACCCTAGTTTACAAAACTTTGTATATGGGTCATATCACTCCAAAAAAGTATTGCATTGATACCTAAATTGGATACTTCTTATGAATAAATCACACTCTAGACAAATAAAAAGCCGTTGCTCTAATTTAATAGAACAACGGCTTTTTTATATGACTATTTAGCTTAATTATCTTCGTAAAGCATTTTTTGCATTGCTGCTATATTTCCTGCTTTGTAATTGGCCTCATCAACCATTCCTCCAACAAGAAATAAATCTATAATCCAACCAATTCCAAAAAGTCCTCCGGTAAGTAAATAAACAATACCTGAAGTGGTTTTACCTAGATAGAAACGATGGATACCTAAAACACCCACAAAAAACCACAATAAATAAGCTACTAAAGTTGATTTCATTTGATAATTATAATTTAATTGACACTTAAATATATATACGGAAATCCATTTGTTAATGTTGCTTATTTATGCTATTTCATTATAATTCTACATTTTATTATTGATGTAAAATTACCTCTAGGTAATTCTCACTCCTTATAAAAAAGAAAACTAATACCATTTCTAATATTAGTTCTCTTTTCAAATAACTTATCTACTTATTAAACCAATATTAATAGAAGCTCTAAATTCTAAGCTCTTATATTCAGTATCAAACTTCTTATTTCCCTTTGTTAACTCAAATTCTGGAACGATATGATAAAGAACTGCTAATTGAAAAAAAGCAAGATCTAAACCTATTTCAGGAACATAACCAACTGCAGATGACTTTTGATCTTCTGTTACACTCAAAGAACTCAAGTTATTTGTTGTAATAAGTTTCATTGGATCAATCTCATATTTACCAGGTATAAAAGTATATCTACCTACACCAAACCCTACGTAAGGTCTTATTTTTGTTTCTGTTAGGTAATACTTCATCTTAAAAGAAAAGTTATTCACTTTAGTTCTTTCATTTGAAATTGTGTTATTATCGTGCGTTAATAAACCTAAGGCTTTTTCATATTCAACACCTAAAGAAAGTTTAGGTGTAACATTAAAGAATCCATTAAAAAAATAATTTCCACCTACAGCATCACTTTTTAATGGTCCATGTTCTAAAGTTACATTTGTAGACATAAAGGTAGCTCCGCCTCCTACTCCAATTGAGACAAGTTTATTTTGAGCAAAAATGTTTACACTAAAGAATGTAAACAGTAGAATAAATATCGACTTCTTCATAATTTTTATTTTTATTAATAATTATGAGATAGACATTCAGTTTTAAAACGAAGACAACAACTTTCAATTCGTTAACTATCTATTTGTAATGTTTACAAACTTGTATATTGAGCTATATTCATCATTAACATCCTTTGATATAAATTACTACCAAAGTCAAATCTTAAAAAAATAACCTAAGACAATCATCTCATTACCTCATATAATGAGTAATTTAAAGTTTGAAAATAATAAATACACCAATCTACAATCAGATATAAAGTGAAGATTTTATGTTTGTGATAAATGAAGCTTTAAAGGTATCATTTCTTAAATAATGACTAATACATAAAAACTTTTTATAGCCCTGTTAATTTTTAATCAAACAACACTCTTATCAAGAATAAAAATGGAAGTAATTAATTTGCCAAATTATTTTAAACCTGACATCCCTTCTCCTCACTATGTTTATGACTACCAAAGTTCAATAGAATGTATGAAGCAGATGGTAGCATTACAACAAAATACTTTTAGCTTTTTAATTGAAGGACGAAAAGAAGTATTTGCAGATAAAACAAATATTACCATAGAAAACTCTAACTTCTTATTAATGAAAATGGGTACTTGCTTAATGACAGAGAAACCCCCTACCACCTTAGAAAACTATAGAAGTATACTTTTTTTCTTTTCTAACAAAGCACTCTTAAAGTTTATACAAAAAAATAAAATTGAACACTTGAAAAGTTGCACTAACCAGTCAATATATTCCTTTCAATATGATGATTTCTTAGCAACATTTGTTCAAAGTTTAATTCAGATTAGTAAGCTTGAAACACAAATGCAATCAAAACTTTTAGAATTAAAGTTTGAAGAATTAATGACTTATCTGATAGAAACTAAAGGTCTTGATTTTATTTTTTCTTTACTTTCAAATATCAATAGTCATACACAACATTTTAATGAAATTATTGAGGCTAATAAATTAAATAAACTTACAATTAATGAACTTGCTTTCTTGTCGAATATGAGTGTATCCTCCTTTAAAAGAGAATTTGAAAAGCAATTTAAAAGCTCTCCTAGTAAATGGTTTCAAGACCAAAGGTTAGAATATGCAGCTTTTATGTTAAGAAGTAATAGTAAGCGACCTTCTGACATCTATGAAGAGGTTGGATACGAAAATCTATCAAATTTTATACAAGCCTTTAAAAACAAGTTTGGTATAACACCTAAAAAATATCAATTAGAGCGAACTTTAATAACTACTTTTTGAACTAAATTGAACATAAGTAAAAGTGTGCCCTCTCATATATTTGTATTAATAATTTAACTCAAACATTCTAATAAATTAATACAATCATTATGAGAACTTCATTCCTTATCATCACTATTATGCTAACAGTTACAGGCGTAACTTTTGGCCAATCTACATTTACGCTTTCTAGTAACGACTTAGGAGGGTCTGCCACCATTACAGAAGAATTTGATGGCTTTGGCTGTACTGGGAAAAATCAATCTCCACAACTTTCTTGGAAAAATGCTCCTAAAGGAACAAAAAGCTTTGCTATAACAATGTACGATCCAGATGCACCTACTGGAAGTGGATGGTGGCATTGGGTTGTTTTTGATATTCCATCAACTACTAATGAGTTAGTAACAGGTGCTGGTAATATTTCCCTTAATTTATCTCCAGAAGGAGCTATCCAGAGTATAACAAATTTTGGAACCAAAGGTTATGGTGGCCCCTGCCCTCCTGAAGGACATGGTTTACATCAATATATTTTTACAGTTTACGCATTAAAAACAAAGTCTCTTGGTTTAGATGCTTCTACTAATCCAGCAGTTGTTGGCTATTATTTATGGAGTAATACATTGGCGAAAGCAAGTATTGTCACATATTATCAAAGAGATAAAAAATAGATAAGATACTCTATTTAATAAAAATAACAGCGACTTAGAATTTTATCTAAGTCGCTGTTTTACGTTAACTGAGGTAACTTTTTTTAAAATAAAACCATTAAATTTAACAACCTAAATATCAACACTCTATGAATTTTATTTACCAATAAGTACATTAGTAAATAAATTCTCACTTAATTATTCTTACTGAGAAACCAGAATACTATTTTTCATAAAAATGTAAACCTATAGAAAATACCATGGAAGTTAAATTGAGAACACTAAAGAAAAGTGATAGAGAACAAATCACTGAACTAATCAATAATAAAAAAATAGTGGATAACCTTAGAGATGATATTCCACATCCATACAGCCTGGAAGATGCTGATTATTTTATAGATTTTACACAAAAACAATCACCAGCCGAAAATTTTGGAATTATTACAGAGAACCAAGAATTATGTGGAGTAATAAGTTTAAAACGGCAAAGTGATATATTCAGGATGACAGCTGAAGTAGGTTATTGGATTGGAGAAAAATATTGGAAAGAAGGTATAGCTTCTAAAGCTGTACGTCTGATAACCAAATATGGTTTTGAAGAGCTCCAACTTGAAAGGATATATGCTGGTGTTTTTGGGTACAATACAGCATCTATGAAAGTACTTGAAAAGAATGGATATACAAAAGAAGGTATTTCTAGGAACTCTATTATTAAAAATAACATAATCCATGATCAACATATTTTTTCAAAACTCAAAAATGAACATTAATTAAACATGCATTACTGAAAAAAATTATTAGAAAATAAAAAAGCCGAGTAAAGTGATTTTACCCGGCTTCTGTATATAACTAAACGTTAAATTAGTTCGTGTAATCTGTTTCAGATCCTGAGAATGCTGCACGTGTAAATTCTCTGTTCAATCTTGCGATATGAGTAATAGAGATTTCTTTCGGACAAACAGCCTCACAAGCACCTGTATTAGTACAAGCACCAAATCCTTCAGCATCGTGTTGCTCAACCATTGCTAAAGCACGTAGCTTACGCTCTGCTTTACCTTGTGGCAATACTGCTAATTGAGATACTTTAGCTGCAGTAAATAACATTGCAGAAGCATTTTTACAAGCAGCAACACAAGCACCACAACCGATACACTGTGCCGCATCCATTGCTTCATCAGCAACAGTTTTTGGGATAGCGATTTCGTTTGCGTCTGGTACACCACCTGTATTTACAGTTACGTAACCACCAGCTTGCATAATTCTTTCGAATGAAGTACGGTCAACCATAAGGTCTTTAAGTACTGGGAATGCAGAAGCTCTCCAAGGCTCAACAACAATAGTTTCACCATCAGAAAAAGTACGCATGTGCAACTGACAAGTTGTAATACCGTGCTTTGGACCGTGAGGTTTACCATTGATGTATAAAGAACACATACCACAAATACCTTCACGACAATCGTGATCAAAGTGGATAGGATCTCTTCCGTCTTTTAATTCGTTCTCGTTAAGAACGTCCAACATTTCTAGGAATGACATATCTTCTGATACATCATTTACTGTATATGACTCAAATTTACCCGGCTTGTTTTCACCAGCCTGACGCCAAATTTTAAGCTTAATATTAATTGTATTTCCTGCCATGATCTTCAAGTTGTTGGTTGTCTTTTTATAACAACCTGTGCTTTGAATTGTTTCAAATGAGTTGATTATCACCAACTCTTGGTCTAATTACTTGTAACTACGTTGAGTTAATTTTACGTTTTCGAAGATTAATTCTTCTTTCGTTAACTCAGGATCTTGATCATCTCCTTTGTAACCCCAAGCTGATACGTAAGTGAATTTATCGTCTTGACGAAGTGCTTCACCCTCTTCAGTTTGTGATTCTTCACGGAAGTGACCTCCACAAGATTCTTCACGGTTGTGTGCATCGATTACCATCAACTCACCCAATTCTAAGAAGTCTTCTAAACGTAATGCTTTTTCAAGCGTCATGTTTAACTCTTCGTTAGTACCGATTACTTTAAGATCTTTTTGGAATTCCTTACGTAATTCTTGAATCATACCACGAGCTTTTTCCAAACCAGCCTTATTACGAGACATACCACAGTATTCCCACATAATATGACCTAATTTTTTATGAAGATCGTCTGGTGTTTGATTACCCTTGATAGTTAATAATTTTTCAATACGCGCTTTTGCAGCTTTTTCAGCTTCAGCAAATGCAGGATTATTAATATCAACTTTCTTACCTAACGGTAAAGTTGCAATGTAATCACCAATAGTGTAAGGAATTACAAAATAACCATCCGCAAGACCTTGCATTAATGCTGATGCACCCAATCTGTTAGCACCATGATCAGAGAAGTTAGCCTCTCCTAAAGCATATAAACCTGGTACGTTAGTAGACAAGTTATAATCTACCCAAAGACCACCCATTGTATAGTGAACTGCTGGATAAATCATCATTGGCATTGTATAAGGGTCATCATTAGTGATTTGCTTATACATATCGAATAAGTTACCATATTTAGCCGCAATTGTTTCTTTACCATCACGCTTGATTGCGTCAGCAAAGTCCAAGAATACAGCTAAACCTGTTACTCCAACACCTCTTCCTTCGTCACATACCATTTTTGCGTTACGAGATGCAACGTCACGAGGTACTAAGTTACCGAATGAAGGGTATCTTCTTTCTAAGTAATAATCTCTATCTTCTTCAGCAAGCTTTGCAGCATCCTTCGCTAAGATTTTGAAATTCTTTTTATCTTTTGGTACCCAAACACGGCCATCATTACGTAACGATTCTGACATTAATGTCAATTTCGATTGGTACTCACCATGTACAGGAATACAAGTAGGGTGAATTTGAGTGAAACAAGGGTTAGCAAATTTTGCTCCTTTCTTGTATGCTCTCCACGCTGCAGAACCATTTGATGCCATTGCATTTGTAGAAAGATAGAATACGTTACCGTATCCACCAGTACAAAGCAATACTGCATGACCCGCATGAGATTCTACTTTACCAGTTACTAAGTCACGTGTTACAATACCTTTAGCAGCACCATCAATAGTAACTACATCAAGCATTTCTTTACGTGTGTGCATTTTTACTTTACCAGAAGCTACCATTTTAGATAACGCTGAATATGCACCTAATAATAATTGTTGTCCTGTTTGACCACGAGCATAGAACGTACGAGATACCTGAGCACCACCAAACGAACGGTTATCTAATAACCCACCATAATCACGAGCAAAAGGAACACCTTGAGCTACACATTGGTCAATAATTTCAGTAGACACTTCAGCTAAACGGTGAACATTTGCTTCACGTGATCTGTAATCTCCACCTTTAATTGTATCGTAAAATAAACGGTAAACTGAGTCACCATCATTTTGGTAATTTTTTGCTGCATTAATACCACCTTGAGCTGCAATAGAGTGTGCTCTTCTTGGTGAATCTTGGAAACAAAACGAGTGTACGTTATATCCAAGTTCAGCTAATGTTGCAGCTGCAGAAGCACCTGCTAAACCTGTACCCACTACAATAATATCAAACTTTCTTTTGTTTGATGGGTTAACAAGCTTTACATTAAATTTATGTTGTTCCCATTTGGTAGCCAATGGGCCCGCTGGGATTTTTGATTCTAATGACATTCTATTTTTCTTTTAAATGCTGTTAAAAAAATGATTTCAAATAATGGTTTAAAAAGGAATTATCCTCTTAAAAACATTACAACTGGAATCAATCCAAATAACACAGGAACTATGATAGAATATGCTTTACCAATAAAAGAAATGATTGGTGTCCATCTTTTACTAGCCCATCCTAAAGTTTGGAAAGCACTAGCAAATCCATGCCATAAGTGGAATGCAAGAACAAACATACATACTACATATGCACCTACAATAATAGGGTTAGCATAAGATGCCGCAACAACACTGTAAAGGTCTTTCATAACTACACCGTCATAAGTAACAGTACCAATAGTACCTCTTAATTCGTGCATTACTGCCCAATATTGTGCTAAGTGAACAACCAAGAAAACTGCAATTACAGTACCTAATACACCCATGTATTTAGAAACTGTTGTACCATCTTTGTTTGTTTGATCGTAAGCTTTATTTCCTCTAGCTTTCTTATTTTGCATAATTAATGCAATAGCATAAAAAATGTGTGCTAAGAAGAATAACTTAAATACATTTGCAATTACTTGTACTATAGGATTAGTTGACATAAAATGTGCATAAACATTAAATGCTTCTGCTTTTCCCATAAGTAATGTCATGTTACCAGACACGTGTCCAGCTAAAAATAAGATGAGCAATATTCCAGAAAGAGACATCATAATCTTCTTTCCTATTGAACTGCCCAACGTTTTTCCCCAACTCATAAAATTAACGTTTAGATAAATATTGTGGTGAGATAGTTCTCTCGTTTAATTTATTTGATGCAAAATTATACCTCAACTAATCGAGATACAATAATCATAATCAGTTGTTGCTTATTTCGAATTATTCTAAACAAGCAATATTTAATAACATTTGTTTCGTTAAAAAACATTATACACTTACTGTAAATCAATAACTTACAGATCATTTTATTATTAATAATAGTTTTAAAAACACTTGTTTAATAATAATGTTTCCAAAATAACATAACAAAAGTCATCTTTTACAATCAGTAAAAACAAAAAAAAATCCCCTTAAAAACGTTATTTTCTAAGAGGATTCTTTTTTGATCAAATTTGCATTCAAAGTTTACCACTCCAAACCATATAATCTTTAAAGCAATCTAAATTAGGTATTTGATCAAATACACCAAAAACCGTTGAGCCTGAACCAGTCATACTCGCGTATTTTGCTCCTAAGTTATATAATTGATCTTTTAATTGAGGCAATACAGTATATGTCTTAAATAACCCATGCTCAAAATCATTATATACTTTTCCTTCCCAATTGTTAAAATCATTCTCTAAAACATCTTTTAGATTAAATGACAAAGGTTGAGGGTTAACACCTGAATATGCTTCTTTAGTTGAAATATGTATTGATGGGTTTACTAAAACAATAAATTTATTTGAGAGGTCTAATGCTATTGAATCAAATAATTCGCCTCTACCTGTTACCCAAACTGGCTTATTTTTGATAAAAAACGGACAATCACTTCCCATTCTACCTGCATATTCTTCTAATTGTTCATCAGCAATAGATAATTTAAAAAGATCATTTAGCATTTTTAATGCAAATGCACCATCAGCTGACCCTCCGCCTAAACCTGCTCCAATTGGAATAACTTTATGAAGATGAATTTTGACAGGAGGTATATCAAAATCTTGTTTTAAAATAGTGTAAGCCTGAAGACATAAGTTACCTTCTGTACTACCTGGTATTTCAATTCCTGAGCTTGTAAACTCAAGTTGATCACTAGGTATTATTTCTAATATATCAGTCCATTCAACAGGGTAAAAACAAGAAGCGATATCATGAAAGCCATCTTCTCTTTTTCCTGTAATTGCCAATCCTATATTGATTTTCGCGTTTGGAAACGAAATCATAATTTCGAAGTTTTTAAAAGTGAATTACAAGTATAATTGGAATAACGACTGTATGAAATAATTTTGGTCATTATTTCTACTTTACAAACTTCTTATAGAGCCATTTGTTTAATAGAATCCCTATTAATATTACAGCGCCCCATTGTGTTACTATTGTTGCATTAGAGTATACATCAAAGAAATTCCACACGCCATCTTTAAACCAAGGATTAGCAGAATATCCTTGAGACATCCACCACCAAATTAGAAATACTCCAATGCCAATGTTTAAATACATTGCTATTTTATAAAAAACAGTAGGAATAATAATGCTAGAATCTTTATCAATATACTCTTCTTTAAATTTGCCTACTCCATTTCTTTGTACTGCAAAATTTATAAAAAGACCTGATATTAATAAACCTAACCCCCAAACCCAATCCTGATTAGAAAAGAAATTTAATGACATTGCTGAAGGTAAACCAAATACAATACATAACCCTCCAGTTATAATACTCGCTTTTGTTCTATTAAATTTTAAGTCGGTAAATGTTCTAATACACAACTCTACCATACTTATTAAAGAACTAAATGCTGCCATTGTAAAAGCTACAAAAAACACAACTCCTAATACTTCTCCATAAGGAATTTTTGCAAATAACAATGGGATAATTGTAAACGTTAATGCTGTATTCCCGGATTGCAGATAAGAAATTGCTTGTGCATCTGAAGAGGCGATGGCAAATACTGAAGGTAAAATTGCTACACCTGCTATTAAAGAAGCGAGGTTATTTCCTATTCCACTCACTAAAATATTAAAAGTAACATCTTCTTTATCTCTTGAGTAAGACGCAATGGTAAGCATTAAACCCCATCCTGCACCTGTGCTCCAAGCAGATTGAGTTACCGCTTCTATCCATACCTTAGAGTTAAAAAACAAAGAAGTATCTATATGAAACATGTATTCTAATCCTTTTGGACCATTATCTGTAGATAGAGCTACTGCTGCTACTAACAACATCAAAAATAATAAGGAAGGAATAAGTATTTTATTTACTTTTTCAAGGCCTTGCTGAATCCCTTTATACAACATAAATACAGCAAAAATAACTACACCTATATGTATACCTACTGTAAGATAACTTCCTGTTGATATACCCTGCCAATACACTTCTAAAAAATCCTGATTTAAACCTTCTAACGCTTCTTCATCATTTAAAAGTGAAGTTGACAAACCTACATACCTTAAGCCCCATGCAGTTACAACAGAATAATAAAATGTAATTCCAAGAGTACATAAAGTGATAAAAAAGCCCATCCATGTGTACTTTTCTCCGGCTGCCTGTGCAAAAGATGAAATCACACCATGTTTAAACTTTTTACCTATAGAAAACTCAGATAAAAGAATGGGAATTGACCATATAAATAAAAAAAGGAACCATAAAATTATAAAGGTTCCTCCATATTGGCCAGCCAACCTTGGAAACCTCCATAGGTTACCAGCACCTATAGCCATTCCTAAGGAAGCTAAAATCACTCCCCATTTACTACTAAATTGTTCTCCTTTTTCTTGAACTGACATATTTTTTTTATTACTTCGTTAATTGGTACGCTCAAAGCGTATAGACATAGTTATAATTATTACCCCATCTGAAAAACAGACGGGCTAAATTGTATTTTACTTATTAATCAAATGATTAGTTCTATAAAAAACTATATAAAAACATACATTAGCATTCGCTATGGACTTGGAGGAGCACTCTTTTTAGGTGTTCTAGTCTTCGGAATAAACTATTATGATTCTGGAAATACATCTGGAGCTCTAGCTGCTGCTTTAAAACAAAGTGCATACACATTTATCTTTGGTGGATACGTATCTGCACTTTGCGAGAGGTTTACATCAAAAGGTAAATTTATACTCGGAGTACTAATACCTACTGCTATTGCAATTATTGCAACGTATACTGTTCACTCTTTAAAAGGAACTCCAAATCCAGAACTATCAACAGTTCCTACTCTAATTTTTGCTCCCTTAGGTTTTTTGTTTATTGCGTTTAATAAGCGAAAAGAATTAAAGCGATCTAGCAACTCTTAATCCTAAGAAGTCCTGACGAACATCTACCCCATCATAATTTCTATAGGCAGGTCTGCAGAAAAATTCATCACTTAGGTACGAACCACCTCTAAATACTTTAGAATCTCCGTTTTGTACACCTTGTGGATTGTTTTCTGTAGATTGTTTGTAAGATGTCTCACTGTACCAATCATTCACCCATTCCCAAACATTACCTTGTAAATCATAAATTCCAAGTTCATTTGGTGCCTTAGTTCCTACTGCATGGTGTGTATCTTCAGCATTAGGTAGCAACCATGCTCTTTCTAAAATATTTTCATAAGAAGATGTACCTTGTGCAAGCTTTTTACCTCCACGTGTTACATACTCCCATTCCGCTTCTGTAAGAAGTCTGTATTCTTTTCCTGTAAGTGTATTTAATTTCTGAATAAATTGTTTACAATCATTCCAAGAAACCATTTCCACTGGGTTATTTCCCATTTTATGTTCACTTGGGTTATTTCCCATTACTGTTTCCCATAACGCTTGAGTAACTTCTACTTTACCCACAAAAAAGCCATCAATAGAAACTTCATGAATTGGCAAACTTGGATTTACACCAGTATCTAATGCTAGATCTCCTTTTCTATCACCCATTTTATAAGTCCCACCTTTAACATAGATCATATCAAAAGTAACTTCACTTACTTTCTCTGTGTAATTCTTTTTCTTTTGAGCATTAGAAGATAAGCTCATAGAAAACACTAATAGAAAAGTAAAAATAAGTTTGGATGTAAAATTAGTCATATCGAAAATATTCAAAAAAATAATGTTCAGTTTAAATTTGAACATCAAATTAAACAATCTTAAATGATAAATGCATAAAAAAGGATCAAATAAACAATTAAATGATCCTTTTCTATATTTATAATAACTTTTTAATAATATCTACAATTGATATCCCCTCTGCCTCAGCTTTAAAGTTACGCACAACTCTATGCCTTAACACAGAAACAGCTACAGCTTTAATATCTTCAATGTCTGGAGTATACTTACCAGATAATATTGCATGGCATTTTGCTGCTACTACTAAATATTGAGATGCTCTAGGGCCTGCTCCCCAATCTACAAACTTGTTAGTAAACTCGTCTGCTAACTCTGTATTTGGGCGTGTTTTATGAACAAGTTTTACAGCGTATTCTACAACATTATCAGCAATAGGAACTCTTCTTATTAAATGTTGGAAGTATAGGATTTCATCGCTACCCATTACTCTATCAACTGTTTTCTTAATATCACTAGTAGTTGCTTTTACCACATTTACCTCATCTGAATAAGAAGGATAATCTAAAATGATATTAAACATAAAACGGTCAAGTTGAGCTTCTGGTAATGGATAAGTACCTTCTTGTTCAATTGGGTTTTGAGTGGCTAATACAAAAAATGGTTTCTCCAACTGAAACTCTTGATTTGCAATGGTAACTTTATATTCCTGCATTGCCTCTAAAAGAGCTGATTGTGTTTTTGGAGGCGTTCTGTTAATCTCATCTGCAAGAATAATATTTGAGAATATTGGCCCTTTTACAAATTTAAATTTACGGTCCTGATCCATAGTTTCAGCCCCTAAAATATCAGAAGGCATTAAATCTGGCGTAAACTGAATTCTACTAAAGCCTAAATCTAATGCAGAAGCTACCGTGTTAATCAAAAGTGTTTTGGCAAGACCAGGCACTCCTTGTAGTAATGCATGGCCTTGACTAAAAATTGCTGCTAAAACAAAATGAACAGTTTCATCTTGTCCTATTACAACTTTACCTATTTCCTCTTTAAGTTTTATATATTTTTGATGAAGTGCATCAGCTGCCTCTTTATCAGAAGCAAAAGTAATCTTTGATGTCATGTGTATTATTGTTATTCCAGTTACCTAGTTTTTCAACCTCATTTTAAGTAGTAAGCTTTCTATTTTGCTAAGGAGATGATTAACAGACTTACTCGTAGTATTGAAATTAGTTTTTTTTTGGTTATAAAAAAAGGGCAAATCCAACAGATTGGACTTGCCCTTTAAAAAAATTATATGTTTTAGATGCCATCTACAATGTCACACCCATCAAATTGTGGGTCAATCTCAATGAAAACATCATTCTTAGCTGATTTGATCCACTTTTCTAAAATCTGATTTTTCTGACTATTCAACGTTGCTTGTTGAAGTTTTTGATAATCATCATTTAGGTTTGCATAATGTGGAGGTTTATAATCTGAATAGTAAATAATACGAACTGCATCTTGTCCATCTTCTGTACGGTACTTTAATGGCATAGATGTATTACCTACTTTCATTGTATCAATTGCAAAAAATACTACAGGGTCTAATTCATCTGTAGCCATATAAGAACTACCTGTTAAGTTATTTTTAAAATAACCCGCATTTGCTCTTGTTGGTTGATCATCAGAATATAAGTTTACTGCTTTCTCAAAACCTAATGTATCTGAGTCTGCTATTAATGTTCTAATGCTATCAAGAAAATGAACAGCATCTTTTACATCATTATAATTAGATTTAGGACGGATAAGAATATGTCTTGCTCTAAAACGTCCACCTCTTCTTTCTAATAGTTGTATTAGGTGATACCCGAAATCAGACTCAATTGGATCTTCAATTTCGTTTGGTTCAATAGTTAAAGCAACTTCCTCAAATTCAGGAACTAACTCACCTCTACCGTGCCAACCCAAATCACCGCCTTTTCTACCAGAACCGTAATCTTGAGAAAACTGCTTTGCTAAAACACCAAAGTCCTCTCCAGCTTCTATTCTCTTTTTAATGTCAACTAATTGTTGTCTAGCTTTTTCCTTTTCAGATTCAGAAACCTTAGGTTCTCTTACAATCTGTCCAACTTTTACCTCTGCAGATAAAAATGGAATTGAATCTTTAGGAATAGATTCATAGTATTTTTTCACTTGCTTAGGTGTTATCTTTACATCAGCAATAATTTGCTGTTGCATAGTTTGCACCGTCATTTGCTCTTTTACTTGGTCTCTCAAGTCATCACGTAAATCATTTATAGATGTACCTAATGTTTTCTCTAGTTTTTCTTGAGAACCTGCTTGTAAAATAAAGTATTGCATACGTCTTTCTAATTCATCAGAAACACGAGCATCATCAACATCAATAGAGTCAATTTGTGCTTTTGCGTACATAATTTTATTAACGATCAATCCTTTAAGGATATCACATCTTGCAGCATCCTTATCTTTTGGGTATTGACCATTAGCCAACATTTGTTGATATCCTGCTTCTACTTCAGAAAGCAGAATAATATTATTATCAACTTTAGCGATAATTTTATCTACAGGAATAGCATCATCTTGTGCAAAAACAGAAGAAGCAAAGATGAACAGAAGTCCTAATAGTGTGTAAAAACGATGGTTCATATCTTGTTTATACTTGTATAAAAGTATGTATTATGTTTAGCGTTTAATTATCTGAGACGTAAATCTCATATTCATTATTATTTGTAGCGTCCTCGTATAATTTAGTATCTAATTCGCTACGCAATTCTAATTTTCTTTTTCCGAGAATAACATTCTTTACTTGATTCGAAACAAATTGTAAAGGAGGTGTTTGGTCTACAATCTTATAATCTACTATTTGATAAATAAAAGTATTAGATTCATCAGATGCTTCCCAAAGTCGGTCTCTTTTTAAGAGTTTAGTTATATCAGATTGAGACTTCATAAAAGGAGTTCCAAAAAGAAGCTCATCAAGGTCTAACCAAACAGAATCTTCCAAATGTACAAAATCTGCATAAGCAAAGGCAGAAGAACGTAATTTTTCTTTATCTTTTTCTTTAGAGCTATTTAACCATTTAGTAATTTTTTTTAAATCAGGAGCATTATTAGGGTAACGTAAAAATATACCTTTAACAATATTGCTCTTTAAAATAAAATCATCTGAGTTATGTGTATAATAGTCCTTAATCTGAGCATCAGTTACTAATGTATCTAAATTAGAGGCTATATATTCTCTTTCATATTCATGCATTATCAATTGGAATTTATAATCATCCAATCTTCTTTGTATATCTAATTTTTCTACATCTACTTGTGCAGTTGCCTTCTCTAAAGTAATAACTCTACGAATCCAATTATTTATATATCTATCTCTAATATTAACCGAATCCTTATGTGTCATTCGGTCAGTAAATAGAGATTTTAATTCAGTATCATATAATACTTTATCATTAACTCGCGCTAATGGAATACGTGAATTCTGTATGTTTCCTTCTTCAACAGCCTTTTCAAACAGCTTCGAGATTTTATCACAACCTGAGGTCAATAAAATTGAAAGTGTGCCTAAAGTGTAGAATATTTTTCTAATCATGACAGCAAATTTAATTATTTAGAATTGCCATACCTTATTACGGACACGCATTAATGGCTTTTTGATGAAAAAAAAATCTTAAAATTCTTTAAACTTATCGATATCATCTAAAATTGTTCAAATCATTCTTTCTGATCACCTCAAAAAAATCTTCTATATTTGATGAAAATATTAGAAAAGACACAAACTATTCAAATTCATCGTCTTGTAACACTGCAACGATTTTAATGAATAGAAAATAAAAATATATGAATCAATCTCAACTTAAAGAGCTAGGAAATAGAATTTCTGACCTTCAAGGTTACTTAGATATTGACAATAAAAAAAGTGATATCGAAGAAAAAGAAGCTTTAACTACCGCTGCTGGTTTTTGGGATTCTCCAAAAGAAGCTGAAGTACTTTTAAAAGAAATAAAAGGGTTGAAAGCTTGGGTTATAAAATTTGAAGAGGTTAAAAGTCTTTTTGAAGACTTAGAAACTTTATTTGAATTTTATGAGGCTGGAGATGTAGATGAAGAAGAACTTAATGCTGAAGGTAAAAAAACGGAAGATGCTGTTGAAGCATTAGAAGTTAAAAAAATGCTTAGCAACGAAGAAGATAGCTTAAGTGCAATGATGGAGATTAACTCTGGCGCTGGAGGTACAGAATCTAATGATTGGGTAGAAATGCTTTTCAGAATGTATAAAATGTGGGGAGAATCTCATGGTTACAAAGTGAAAGTTGTAAATATAAACGAGGGTGATGTAGTTGGTTTTAAACAAGCTACATTAGAATTTGAAGGTGACTTTGCTTACGGTTATTTACAATCTGAAATTGGTGTTCACCGTATGGTACGTCTAAGTCCTTTTGATTCATCTGGAAAAAGACATACTACTTTTGGTTCTGTGTTTGTTTACCCTGTTGTAGACGATTCTATTACTATTGAGGTTAACCCTGCTGATATTACTTGGGAAACTTTCCGCTCTGGCGGTGCTGGTGGACAAAATGTCAATAAAGTAGAAACAGCCGTTCGTTTAAGACACACTTCTGGTATCATAATAGAATGCCAACAGGAACGTTCTCAACTTCAAAATAAAGAAAAGGCAATAAAAATGTTGAAGTCTAGACTTTATCAAAAGGAAGTAGAATTAAGAAATGCAGAAAGAGCTAAAGTAGAAAGTGGAAAAAAACGTGTAGACTTCGGTTCTCAAATCAGAAATTACACAATGCACCCTTATAAATTAGTAAAAGATATTCGTACAGCTGTAGAAAAAACAGATGTACAAAAAGTATTAGATGGTGATTTAGACGATTTCATCAAAGCATATTTGATGTCTAATTAATCATTTTTAAACCTCAAAAGAGAGTAGAAAAGGCTTTTTGTGTTAATTACACACTTTTTATTCTTTCTTTTGGGGTATTTTTTTGGATAATCCACCTTTTTTTATTCAAATTTACGCACCATAAAAAAACACATAAAGACAATGAACACTAACACTATTATTAATTTGGATTTCCTTGCTGAACTTGGAATCCAGAAACGAAACCCTGCATTCTCTACAGGAAGAACTTTTGCAACTTTAGATCCTTCTAGAGCAACAAGAAAAATTGTTTCTCCAACAGATGGTGAAGTAATAGCAGAAGTAGAAATGGCAACTCAAGAAGATCTTGATCATATTGTTGCTACATCCCAAAAAGCTTACGAAAATTGGAAAACACTTCCTGCACCAAGAAGAGGCGAAATTGTTCGTCAGATTGGTGAAGCTCTAAGAAAATATAAAGATCCACTAGGTAAGTTAGTTACTTACGAAATGGGTAAAATTTATCAAGAAGGACTTGGTGAAGTTCAAGAAATGATAGACATCTGTGATTTTGCTGTTGGACAATCTAGACAACTTTATGGTTTAGAAATGAAGTCTGAAAGACAAGACCATAGAATGTTTGAACAATGGCACCCACTAGGAATTGTAGGTATTATATCTGCTTTTAATTTCCCCGTTGCTGTTTGGTCTTGGAACGCTATGATTGCAGCAATTGGCGGTAATGTATGTATTTGGAAACCTTCTGAAAAAACACCGCTTACAGCTATTGCATGTCAAAACATTTTACAAGACGTACTGAAAGCAAATGATTTGCCTGAAGGTATTTTTAGTTATATCATTGGTGATGCAGCAATTGGAGCAAGTATGTCTCATGACACCCGTATTCCTTTAGTTTCTGCTACAGGATCTACTAGAATGGGTAAAAAAGTGGCTGAAGCAGTTGGTGCTAGACTAGGAAAATCTTTATTAGAACTTGGTGGTAACAATGCGTTAATTATTACAGAAAATGCTGATGTAGAAATGGCGATTCGTGCAACTGTATTTGGAGCCGTTGGTACTTGTGGTCAAAGATGTACATCAACTAGAAGGTTAATTGTTCATGCTTCTCAATATGATAAAGTAAAAGAGCGTTTATTAAAAATATATCCTTCATTGTCAATTGGTCATCCTTTGGATGAAAGTTCTTTAGTTGGTCCTTTAATTGATAATGATGCTGTTGATGCTTTCAAAGCAGCTATTAATAAAGCTACATCTGAAGGTGGTAAACTATTGATTGGTGGAGATTCTTATTCAAAAGAAGGTCTTTCTAGTAATTACGTTCACCCTGCCATCGTAGAAGCAGAAAATCATTATCAAATTGTACAAGATGAGACATTTGCTCCAATCTTGTATTTAATTAAATATGATGGCGAAGTTGAAAATGCAATCCGTATTCAAAACGACGTAAAACAAGGATTATCATCTGCTATTTTTACAAACCATTTATTAGAGTCTGAAGCATTTTTGAGTGCTGCTGGATCTGACTGTGGAATTGCAAATATAAATATTGGTACTTCAGGTGCAGAGATAGGAGGAGCTTTTGGCGGAGAAAAAGAAACCGGTGGTGGAAGAGAATCTGGTTCTGATGCGTGGAAAGCATATATGCGTAGACAAACAAATACTGTAAATTACGGTAGAGTATTACCTTTAGCACAAGGTATTAAATTTGATATTTAGATAGTAAATAGTAATAAATTTTAAGATAAGGTCTACATTTTATTTATGAATAGAATGTAGACTTTATTTTAAATTACTTTTTTTTACGTTTGATTGTAAATATTACATACAAAGTACCGGCGACACTGTAATTAAGCTAAAAAACCTTTGAGGTTCTTCTCTATTTTCCATATATTGATATAAGAATTAGTTACGATACAGTGGTTAATTAACAAGTCCCATTTAATAGTACTCTATAATTGATTTCTATTTCGCTTTACTTATACCAAATGACTCAAAAAAAATACTATTCTGTGATGTTGATTGATGATAATGAAATTGACAACCTCATTAATCAAAAGATGATTGAAGCATCTAAAATAAGTGACAATATTTTTATTCATTCTGGTGCAAAAAGTGCCATTGAGTTTCTACGTAATATTGAAAAATTAGGTGATGTATCTGATAAAATATTACCTGAACTTATATTTCTTGATATTGATATGCCTTTAATGGATGGCTTTCAATTCTTAGATTTATTTGATCAACTTTCTGAATCAACCAAAAAGAAATGTAAGATTGTAATGTTAACTTCTTCGATTAACCCACAGGATATTAGTCGATCACAAAATTATAGTTACGTTAAAAAATATGTAAATAAGCCTCTTACTCAGAAGAACCTTTCTTCTTTAGAGATTGCATAAAAATATATTTTTTCTACCTAAACAAAAGAGGCTATTTCAATTGAAATAGCCTCTTTTGTTATATATAAACATCTTTATTTTAATCTAGATCTCCACTCACAAACCGAATAAATCTATCATCCATTCTGATTGAACGTGTAGGTGCAAAAATATAAGGTGACTTTATCTGTGTATATTTTGTTATGATATTTGACACCTTAGTCATTTTGTCTCTTTTCGCTTCACTCATGCCTGTTTTAAGCATCTTCAAAAACAAGGTAATTGAAGGGCAACTTTCTTTACCCATTAACCTAATTTGCCTTTGTATACTATTAGACAATTGATTAAAAAGCTCATAATCCCTTAAACATACATATTGAAGAGCAAGTAAACACTTCACTTCTAAAAATGCATGAGGATATTTCTTTAAACTTACCTCATTTAATAAATTATTCAAGAATCGAGCAGCTTCATCAAACTCACCAGCATAATAAGCAGAAATAGCTCTATAGACTATATAAGATACATAATTAGGTATATCATCTATATCTGGCTCATAATCATCGAATGTTTCTTTATTACTTTCAAACAAATCTCCTTGTGTATCTGTTTGCAGAGCTCGTTGTAATTTTGTTTGTAAAAACTGTGTTGGAAAAGTATATAAATTACTATGCATAAGCAAAGGAACTACCTCTTCGTTTACGGCATCGTAATATTTACTTGCCTTACGGAATACACCGTAATGTGTATAATATTCTAATTTTAAAAATTCAAAAACATTATGCAGATGGAAATAAATAGAATCCATTTGATATTGATCAAAAATCTGATCAATTTTCAAGAATATATCTTCAATAGGTTCTTCATTATCGTCTTCGTTATTTAATGCAATTTTTGTTTCATCTTCTATAAAAAGACGGTGAAAAACATTCATACAACTCTGATATACAAACGGTCTATGCGATTCATATAACTTAGTTGTACTGTTGATTTCGTTATGCAATAAATCTAAACCGAGTCGATCTGTTTCATCGCCTGTAAAGGCGTAAACACCAAATTTCTTAAAATAATCTGCAAGAATATCTTCTATTTTATCTACAGCCAACATATACGCAACATGCTTATTGTATAACTGAGAATACACAAAATAATCTGGAGAATTTATATGTAATCGTTTAAGTGCTTTATAAACAACCGTCAACTCATTAGACAAATCATAATCTAATAATTCCTTCTCTAATTTTTTTAATGTAACAATTGATATAGCCCTCTTCTTAGTGAAAACCATTTCATGAATATTTGCTACTTTTTTTAGAAGGTCCGCTCTCGGACTTTCCATTTGCTGTAGTAAATATTCTTCAATTTTTTGATTTAAACGAGATCTTAAAGTATAGTATGCATTAGTATTCACGTCTAGCTCAGTCATTACCTGCTGATCAGACATTCTTTTTTCACGCATTGAAGAAAGTAAATAAGCGGATTTATCTGCATTACTTTCTATCAAAGATATTTTAATTGCTTCGTAATCTTTTTCGGATAATTGCTTAATTATATGCTTTAATCTCGCCATATAGTAGAATACCTTAAAACGTAGTACTGAGTCATTTTATTAGGAATGTAGTTCATAATAGAAAACACGTTTATGCTACACCAACCCTATTACACTAATATAAGCATAGAAAAGGAAAAAATCAGTGTATTATTTAATGGCTTTATTGGATAAATAATATAATTCTAGTTTTTCTTCATTTAGCCCCTCCAGGATACAATCCAATTATGTAAAATATCCAAACCATGTTCTGTTAAAATTGCCTCCGGATGAAACTGCACTCCTGATATTGGTAAATTTTTATGTTCAATAGCCATAATCTCGTTTTCCATAGATTTAGCTGTAACATTTATAATGTTATGCACATTATCTAATATCAAAGAATGATAACGTACAACAATAAATTTTTCGGGTAAATTTTGAAACAAAGTTGATGTAGTACATTCTATTTGAGACATTTTTCCGTGCATGGGCTTTAATGCCTTAATTACTTTTCCTCCAAAGAACTCTCCTATGGCTTGATGCCCTAAACAAATTCCTAAAATAGGGTGTGTTTTATGATAATAGTCAATCACATCCATCATATTACCTGCCTTATCTGGAGTTTCAGGACCAGGTGATAGTACAATAGCAGAATATTTATAAACAATAATTTCTTCTAGTGGTGTATCATTACGAATCACCTCTACTTTTTCACCTAATTGAGTGAAATAATCTACAAGATTATATGTGAAAGAGTCAAAGTTATCTAGAAGTAAAATCATATTTGTTTGTTTCGTTTTCACAAAAATAAAAAAGGGAAGTAATTAAACTTCCCTTTTTCTATAAATTTTCTTCAAATAATTCATGTATTTCCTTAGAATACCTTTTCATACTCGGCATTATGGTACCTCCTGCATCAATTACCCAATCATTTAAATCTAATAATTTTGGATAAATAATTGAATCCTCCGTAACATCTTTAGGAAGTCCTAATCCAGCAGAATTAAAAAGACCTAAAATTACTGATAGAGATAGAGCATATTTAAACCCACCTAAAATTAAAGCAGCTACATTATCTAAATCATCTAAAACAGAATAATCTATTTTATCTTGTAACCATTTACCTAATAGGTTTAAACCCATTGTACCTCCAAAGAAAAAGATTACATAAGCAAAAAACACTGTAGATTTTGGTGTCTCTACATATGTTTTTGATGATGAAAAAGCACCTGCCACCCCAAAAAAGATCAACGAAGCACCAAATACAAAAACTACCGTTGAGATTATTTCTAGCAGAAACCCTCTACGAAAACCTTTGTATGCTCCATAAACAATCATTCCTAGAAGGAATATATCGGTTACTCTAATATATGAAGTGAAAAATCCTAAATCTTGTTCCACAATAAATTATTTTTTTATCTGATTAAGTTAAAGCTTGTTTCACTTTTGCTGAAACAACTTTCATATCTGCAACACCTGCAAATTTCTTGCCTGCTGCACCCATTACTTTACCCATATCTTTAGGAGAAGTAGCTCCTACTTGAGCAATTAATTCTTTTACTTGAGCTTCTACCTCGTCTTCTGACAATTGTTTTGGAAGGTACGCTTCAATAACTGCAAGCTCTCCTAATTCTATATCTAAAAGATCTGTTCTACCAGATTCTTTGTATATATCTGCAGAATCTCTTCTTTGTTTAGCTTCTTTAGTTAAAAGTTTTAATTCTTCTTCAGTAGTTAAAACAGTACCTTTTCCTTGAGCTGTTTCTGCTAACTGAATTTTAGCTTTTAATTGTTTTAAGGTACCTAGTGTAACTTTATCTTTACTTTTCATCGCTACTTTCATAGCCTCTTGTACCTTGTCTTTTAAACTCATTTCTTTAGAACTTTATGTAAAACGAACAAATTACGATAATCGTAACTTTTATTGATATATAAAAATAACTGCTTATTGTTCGTATTGAGTGAAGATACACAAAACATCATAATCTTCAATAGTTAACGAACAGTTAATTTGATTTCAAATAAAAAGATTTTCTAACCTTTTCCATCATTCTTACTTATCAGATAGTAGTTTTTTTCAACTTTCTATTCATTTTTGTGAAAATAAGTTTTCAATTAAGAACATACAAATATGACACGCCTAAGTGTAAACATTAATAAGATTGCAACAATTAGAAATGCTCGTGGAGCCAACAACCCAAACTTAGTCCAAGTTGCAAAGGATTGTGAGCGTTTTGGTGCACAAGGCATTACTATTCACCCTCGTCCAGACGAGCGTCATATTACAAACCAAGATACTTTAGACCTAAAACCTGTGGTAACAACAGAATACAATATTGAAGGAAATCCAGCTCCTAGATTTATTGAATTAGTTAAAAGTGTTACTCCAGAACAAGCTACACTTGTACCAGATGCTGATGATGCTATTACCTCTAATGCAGGTTGGGATACTATTAAACATAAAGATTTTTTAACTAAGGTAATCAAAGAATTAAAAGCCGACGGTATACGCGTTTCAATTTTTGTTGATCCTGATCCTAAAATGGTAGAGGGTGCTGCTGCTGTTGGTGCTGACCGAGTTGAATTATATACTGAGCCTTATGCAGCAAACTATTCTATTGATAGAGAGAAAGCTATTGCTCCTTATATTACTGCTGCTGCAAAAGCAAAAGAATTAGGTTTAGGTTTAAACGCTGGTCACGATTTAGATTTAGAGAATTTAGCGTATTTTCATCAAAATATTAAAGGTTTAGATGAAGTATCAATTGGACATGCTTTAGTATGTGACGCACTCTATTTTGGATTAGAAAATACAATCCAAATGTACCTTAAACAACTCTCATAATGCAATTTACGCACTTAATCGCGGAAATTTCAAACCCATACTCTTCAGAAGAAGATGTAATCAAATTAATTGATCTAGGATTACACCTTCCTCTGAAAGGAGTGTCTATACCAGGCTATTGGGTAAAAAAAGTTTGCAGAGATCTCCATGGTTCAGACTTAATAATTCAATCTTGTATTGGAGAAGGAAATGGAAATCAACTCACTCAAGTTAAACTCTTTGAGTTACAACAACTCATAAAACTAGGAGTAAATGAAGTAGCTTCCGTTCTTAATGTTGGGGCTTTTAGAACCAATCCTACTTGGTGCAAAATAGAATGCTTGCAACTAGCTCAAACTGCACATAAAGACGAAGTACTTTTTACATTAAAACTTCCTCCAATTGATTTCACAAATTCAGAAATAATTGAAATTTGCTCCCTTGCTAATAAAGCTGGTGTAGATACACTGTTTATCCACCAAGAGCATTTAATCTATATGGATAATATAAACCAAAATTTATCTTCTGATATTGAAAAACAAATACACATTTATGACACTAACTTATTAACTGAAACGCTGTTTGAAAATTTCCAAACTGTCAACATAACCTACGATCAGATCAATCCAGATGTCAATGTGTCATAATTAATACTAAGGCACTTTTCTTGATTAATTAACTCAAAAAAAATAAAAATGAAACGTACTCTACTTACAATAATTATTGGAGTAATAAGTGGTTTATGTGGAGCTTATCTGTATGGCAAATTCCTATCACCAACTAATACAGAAACATTTAATTTTGCTTCTAATACAACAACAAACACTACTCCTATTTATGGTAATTCTAATTTTGAGAAATTACCATCTTCTGAAGATTTAAAACTCTCTGCTTTTGCTGATGCTGCCGAAGTAAGTACCAAATCTGTAGTCTATATAGTCACTTATATGAATAATAGATATAGTAACAGAAAAACATGGAGTGACCTATTTTTTGGACGCCCCTCGCAAAGTAATTCATCTGGTGTAGCTGTTGGGTCAGGTTCGGGAGTTATTTTTACCGAGGATGGATACATTGTAACCAACAATCATGTTATAAAAGGGGCCGATAAAATTGAAGTCATCTATAATAAAAGATCATATAATGCTAAATTAATTGGCGTTGATAAATCTACAGACATTGCTTTACTAAAAATTCAAAAAGAGGGTTTACCACCAATTCAAATAGCATCTTCAAAAGCTGTAAGAGTTGGAGATTGGGTTCTAGCTGTTGGTAATCCATTTAATCTTACTAGTACAGTTACAGCAGGTATTGTAAGTGCTAAAGGGCGTAAAATTGGCATTATGAATGATGTCTTTCCTATTGAATCTTTTATTCAGACAGATGCAGCTATTAATCCAGGTAATAGTGGTGGTGCATTGGTTAATTTACACGGTGATTTAGTAGGTATTAATACTGCTATCCTTTCTAAAACAGGTAGTTATGCAGGTTATGGATTTGCTGTTCCTTCTGATATTGTTGCCAAAATAGTTAACGACCTCAAAAAATATGGTGAAGTACAGAAAGCATTTCTTGGTGCAGCTATTAAAGCTGTTGATGAAGATATTGCTGAGGAATTAAAAATGAAAGAAATTCAAGGAGTTGCTATCACAAAGATTGAGGGAGGTGCAGCAGAAAAAAATAAACTTCAAGTAGGAGATGTTATTCTAGCTATCGATAATTTCTCTATTGACTCTGAAGCAGCTTTTGATGAACAGCTTAGTTATTATGTTCCAGGAGATAAGATTGATATTAAAATTTTAAGAAATCAAAAATATTTAAACAAAACAGTTGTTTTAACAAACATTGATGGAACAACTAACGTATTAAATAAAAAAGTTTACGATGCTAAAGAAATCGGTGCTAAATTTACGGCACTTTCAAAACTTGAAAAATCGAAACTTGGTTTAAAAACAGGAATTAGAATTGAAGAAGTTGTTAAAGGTGGTTTAATTCAAGAAATGCGCTTAAGAAAAGGAATGATACTCGTTTCTCTTAATCGATACCCTTTAGAAAACCCAAAAGACTTTAACAAAATTCTCTCAAGAATAAGAGGGCGAGTAATCTTAGAAATTGTAAAAGAAGATGGCTCTCATAGATATTTCAGTTATTATTTTTAGAATTTAAAGACACACAAATATAGAAAACATGGCAAGAGAACACGTTAAAACCCTAATCATTGGGTCTGGACCTGCAGGTTACACTGCAGCAATATATGCATCAAGAGCTAATTTAAGTCCAGTTTTATACCAAGGACCTCAACCTGGTGGACAGTTAACCATTACTAATGATGTTGAAAACTTCCCTGGTTACCCTAAAGGAGTTATGGGGCCTCAGATGATGATGGAATTACAAGAACAAGCAAAACGTTTCGGAACTGATATCCGTACTGGCTTTGTTACTGGTGTTCAATTAAACGAAAACGGTCCTCACATTGCTACAGTAAATGATGAAATTGAAATTGAAGCTGATTCAGTTATCATTTCAACAGGTGCATCTGCAAAATGGTTAGGTTTAGAATCTGAAACTCGTTTAAATGGTTCAGGTGTTTCTGCTTGTGCTGTTTGTGATGGTTTCTTCTACAGAGGACAAGAAGTTGTTGTTGTTGGAGCTGGAGATTCTGCAGCCGAAGAAGCTCATTACCTTTCTAATTTATGTTCTAAAGTACATCTTTTAGTACGTAGAGATGAAATGAGAGCTTCTAAGATTATGCAAGAAAGAGTAATCAAAAAAGACAATATCGAAATCCATTGGAACACAGAAACTCTAGAAGTTCTTGGTGATAATGAAGTTGAAGGTGTTAAGGTTTTCAATAATAAAACAAAAGAAGAAAGCGTAATTAACGTAACTGGATTCTTTGTTGCTATTGGTCATAAACCAAATACAGACATTTTCAAAGGTCAGTTAGATATGGATAATGCTGGTTACCTTATCACTCAACCTGATAGCACAAAAACAAATATCAAAGGTGTTTTTGCTGCAGGAGATGTTCAAGATACGGTATATAGACAAGCTGTTACTGCTGCCGGTACTGGATGTATGGCTGCTTTAGAAGCTGAACGCTACTTAGTAGAATTAGAAGATTAATCTTCTTTATATAACATATTTAAAAGAGGTGATTATAAATGATTTATAATCACCTCTTTCTTTTTACCCAACATATCAGAATTATTAATTAATCAGACGTTAAACATTAGAATATATCAGAAAAATGATTGCCTTTCTAGTCATACTTTAGTATTCTTGTAGATTATAAATAAGACAAACAAAACAAGTCCTACTTTTTCATAGTTACTACGTGACTGAAACTTAAATTATGTGTTCAAAAAATCAAGTATTTAAACCTACATTCGTCTACCTGACATTATTTTTTATACTGCTCAGTTTTTCTCCTTCAGAAGTTCTTGCTCAAGGTTTTTTCAAAAAAATATTTAAAGGCAAAAACAAGACTGAAACAATTGAAAATAAAGAAATTTCATCAACTGTTGTACTTCCGAAAGTTACTTTCACTCTAGAAAATGGAGAAGAAGTTTGTCAACAAGATGAGGCGATCTCACAGATCCCAGAAAAATATAAACGCATTAATCTTAATACTAAAGAACAATGTGAAAACCTTGTAGAATTACAACCTGGTAAATTTTGTGATGCCACATATTTAGATGGATTTGATTATTATAAAACGTGGGACAACTGGAATGTTAACCCTTATAATATTTCATCTAATGTTTTAAAAGATAGTGTAGCATTACAATTATATAGAGAAGGAGATTCTACTGCATGGGCTTACCCTCTCGCAAGCAAAGAGAAAGTAACTTCTAAATATGGCTTTAGACGTTGGAGGTTTCATCATGGTATAGATACTCGATTGTCAATCGGTGATTCTATTCACTCAATGTTTGATGGTGTTGTGAGGATTGCAAAATACAATAGAAGAGGATATGGTTATTATGTAATGATTCGTCATAAAAATGGCTTAGAGACATTATATGGACACATGAGCCGTTACATTGTTAAAGCTGGACAAGAAGTTAAAGCCGGAGAAGTAATTGGTTTAGGTGGTAATACTGGCCGAAGTACAGGACCTCACCTTCATTTTGAGATTCGCTACCAAGGTTATGGTTTCAATCCTGAAGATCTGATAGATTTTGAAAATCATTCATTTGATGTGCCTGCAAATTTTGATCTTACTGCTAAAAGTTATGAGCTTCTTATTGAATCTAAGAAAAGTGTCTATCATAGAATACGAAGCGGTGATTCTCTATGGAAGATTAGTAGGAGATATGGTACATCAATGACAAAAATATGTCGTTTAAATGGTATTTCTAAACGAACTACTTTAAGAGTTGGTAGAACTATTAGGGTAAGATAAAACACAGAAAAATCAAGTTCATTTATAATCAAAATAGGCTATCCCAACAGATTGAGATAGCCTATTTTGATTTATAAATTTGAAGTGTATCCTCTTTTCTTTACTAAGTAATGTAAAATACCATCTTTAAGTCCTACACCAGGTACAACAATATTTTTTGCTGTTGAAAGCTCCATTACCTTTGTGTATATTTCTGAAGCTGGAATTATAACATCTGCTCTATCTTCATTTAATCTAAGTTTTTTAACCCTTTCTTTAAATGTAAACTCTTTAAGCCACTCCCTAATTTTTATTAATTCAGGAAGATATGTTGTCTTATCATCGCTCTTTTTTTGTTTAGAAAGGTTGAATAATTTATTAATGTTACCACCTGTTCCTAAAGCGATCACTTCATCTTCTTTACTAAAATAGGGCGATGATTGCTCATGGTACCACTCTTCTATTATTGAAAACATATTTTCTTGTTCCTCTTTGGATAATTCTCTCACACTACCCATTTGGAAAGATCTGGAAGCAACTTTTGTTTTATGTTTATAGATATTTAGTTCCGTACTTCCGCCCCCTACATCAATATGTAGAACATTACCCATAGGTATGAATGGATCTAAAGTTAATGCTATCATTTCGGCTTCAGTTTTCCCCTCAATGATATCAATTTTGAGTCCTTCTTTATAATATATCCTTTCTACTACTTCTTTTCCATTACTTGCTTCACGCATAGCAGACGTAGCACAAGCTATATAATCATCTACTTCATATAAATCTAACAAAGTAGAAAAGACCTTCATTAATTTCACTAATTTTTCTTCAGTGGGTCTTAAAATCTTTCCTGCACTAAACACGTCTTTACCCAACCTTAAAGGAAAACGCATATAATCTAGCTTTTTAAAAACAACCTCATCAGCTTTACCTGGGTGAGTTGTGACTACCTGAAAACGTATGGCATTAGAACCAATATCAATAGATGCTAATCTCAAAATGTAGTTATTTATTAGTGGTTATCTTAATTATTTCATTTTCAATTTACAAAATATGAGATACGAATCAATAGAAACAAAAAAAAGAGATACCACCTTAGTAGTATCTCTTTTAATAATATTTTTATTCGAACTATGATTACATAGATTCAAATGATTTTTCTCCGTGAATTGACTCATCCATACCGTCTGATTCAATTTTAGCGTCTACACGACCACCTGCAGTAAGAAGTGTACTCAATTTAAAGATGATTGCTGAAGCAATACCAGAATAAATGATAGTTACAACAACTGCTTTTAATTGCACTAGAACCTGACCTGGGTTACCGTAAAGTAAACCTGCAGCTCCATTCACTTCTGGGTTTGCAAAAACACCAGTTAAAACAGCTCCAACAATACCAACTAGACCGTGAATACCAAATACATCAAGTGTATCATCATATCCAAGTGCTTTTTTCAACTTAACAACACCGTAAAAACCTACAACACCTGATATTGCACCAATTGCTAAAGCTCCTGATACATCAACAAATCCTGATGCTGGGGTAATTCCTACTAATCCAGAAATCACACCTGATGCTGAACCTAATAACGTAGGCTTCTTTTCTTCAGTAACCCACTCAATTAATAACCAAGCCATTCCACCAGCTGCTGCTGCAACATTTGTAACTAACATTGCGTTTGCTGCAATAAAATCAGCTGCTAATTGGCTACCACCATTAAAACCAAACCATCCAAACCATAATAAAGCACTACCTAATACCATTAATTTGATAGAAGAAGGTTTGTTAGAGTGCTCTTGCTTATGACCTAATCTTGTTCCTAACATTAATGCTAAAACAAGTCCAGAAACACCTGCGTTAATATGAATAACAGTACCACCTGCAAAATCTAATTCGCCATCAGTACTTAAGAAGCCACCGCCCCAAACCCAGTGAGCAATTGGAGAGTAAACTAAAGCAACCCATAACGTAGAGAAGATAATCCATGTAGAGTATTTTACTCTTTCTATAATAGATCCACTTACAAGTGCAACTGCAATTGCTGCAAAAGTACCTTGGAACATGATAAATAAAATTCTTGGAATAGTACCTGCTACATCTGTAATTTTTACATCTGCTAATAAGAAAGAACTAAAGTCTCCGATATAAGCATTTCCTTTTCCGAAAGCTAAACTATAACCAATGATTACCCAAACAAGAGTACCAGTACAGAAAGCTGTATAACTCATACCAATAGTGTTCAGTACAGTTTTGCGTTGTGCTAAACCACCATAGAATAAAGTTAAACCTGCTGGCGTCATTAACATAACCATTGCAGTAGCAACTAACATCCAAGCAGTATCACCTGAATTGATTGTAGCTGTTTCTTGTGAAAAACCCAACGAAGGGAGTAACAATACAGAAAGTAGTAAGATGATACTTTTGAAGTATCCTTTTTTAATAGAAATCATAATTAATATAGGTGAATGTGAGTATTTTTATCAATCTGATGCCTCAAATTTAAATAATTCGCAACCATATAAACAAATTATTATCAATTTTTTATTCACAACACACTTAAATTGCACACTAAATAAATCATAATAACATATTTTTAAGTGAAAACTGGGTTATTTTAAAACCTAAAATCAAATAAAAACATAAAAATCAACCAAAAACACTTAAAAGAAGACCTTTTTTAACTTAAAAACATCGAATCAGGGTTTTTACATAAAAAAAGCGACTGATTTCTATAAAAATCAGTCGCTTTTAATAATAACTACATATTTATTAAGGGGCTAACCTTGATTTACCCCAATTTCCATCTTCATCTTTTAAATATTGTATCCTATCATGCAGCCTTGAAGGTCTTCCTTGCCAAAACTCTATTCTAGTAGGAGAAATTGCAAAACCACCCCAATGTGGTGGACGAGGAACATGAGTGATATATTTTGCTGCATATTTAGCAAAACGAGCAACAATTACACTCTTTGATAAAATCTCTGTACTTTGCTCTGATGCCCATGCACCTACTTTACTCTTATAAGGTCTGCTTTCAAAATAAGTATCTGATGTTTCTTCTGATACCTTTTCTACAGTACCTTCAATACATACTTGCCTTTCTAATTCGGGCCAAAAGAAATTTAATGCTGCCTTCTGAGTTTCCTGTAAAGCTTTCCCTTTTCTACTATTGTAATTAGTGTAAAATACAAAAGCTTCTTTTTCAACCCCTTTTAGTAAAACTGTTCTAGAAGAGATACTCCCTTCTTTTGATACAGTTGCCACATTTACAGCAGTAGGTTCTAATGCATCTGCATTAATTGCTTCTTCTAACCATATTTCGAATTGTTGAATAGGGTTTTCTAAAACATCTGTCTCACTTAAACTTTTTTTAGAATAGTCTTCACGGATATCCGCTATCTTAGATTTCATACTCCGATTATTTTATAGTTGTATCTGAAACGCCACAATATAATGAGGCGATTCTGTTTGCACATAATTCTCCATCCATAGCAGCTGATGCAATTCCTCCTGCATACCCAGCACCTTCTCCACATGGGAACAAACGCTTCAGCTCTAAGTGCTCACATGTTTCTTTATCTCTTGGTATTCTTACAGGAGATGATGTTCTACTTTCTACACCAACTATTTGAGCTTCGTTAGATAAATAGCCTTTCATTTTTTTTCCAAAATCTTTGAATCCAAAACGCAACCTATGTGCTATTGCTTCTGGAAGAACATCTCTCATATCTACTGATAACAACCCAGGTTGGTAAGATGTTTCATTTAATTTTGAAGACACTCTATTCTGAGTAAAATCAACTAACCGCTGAGCTGGTGCTACTTGAGTACCACCCGCTACTTTACACGCTTGTTTTTCAACATCTGCTTGAAACTCCATAGCTGCGAGTGCTCCATACTTTTCAATGTAGTCTTTAAAATCTTCATCGTCTACACTCACTACAATACCTGAATTTGAAAAACGAGAATCTCTTCTTGATGGAGACATACCATTTACAACTACTTCTCCTGGAGCTGTTGCAGAAGGCACAATAAAACCACCAGGACACATACAAAAAGAGAACACTCCTTTTTTATCACCTTGATAGCCTACTTGCGAAACCAAAGAATAAGCCGCTGCAGGTAAATACTCTCCTCTATCTCTAGAACTCATATGATATTGAATACTATCAATTAAACCTTGAGGATGCTCAACACGAACACCTAATGCGAATGGCTTTCTCTCTATCAGGACTTTCTTTTTATCAAGTAATCTAAAAATATCTCTTGCTGAATGACCTGTTGCCAATAAAACTGCTTCACCTTCTATCTCATCGCCTTTTTGAGTAATTACACCTTTTATTTCATTACTCTTTATAATAAGGTCTTCTACTCTAGTTTCGAAATGCACCTCACCACCAGCATTTAGAATACTTTCACGCATTTCTGCAATTACTTTAGGTAGTTTATTTGTACCTATATGCGGGTGAGCATCCACTAAAATTTCTTCTGATGCTGAATGAGCCACAAAAATTTCACAAATCCTTCTAAAATCACCTCTTTTCTTAGAACGCGTATATAGTTTCCCATCAGAGTAGGTACCTGCACCACCTTCTCCAAAGCAATAATTAGAATCTTCGTTAACTATATTATTTTTATTTATGTTTGCTAAATCTCTTCTTCTCTTTTGTACATCATTACCTCTTTCAATAACAATTGGCTTAATACCCAATTCAATTAATCGGAGTGCAGCAAACAAACCACCAGGACCAGCCCCAACAATTACTACCCTTTTTGCATTTGCTACATTTGGGTAATCTTTTTTGTAACTTATAGATAAAGTTGGTTTCTCATCAACAAATATTTCAGCTTCTACGTTTACTTTGACTTTCTTTTTTCGAGCGTCAATAGAACGTCTTGTCATTCTCACAGTAACATTCTCTGCATCTTCAAGATGCTCTTTCTTTATTATAAAAGATCTAAAGTTATCTTCGTCAAAAGCTACGTTTGGAGAGACGACATATTGTGAAACTTTCTTCATGAAAGGTGATTTTTAAGATTTATAAAAACTATATGCTACAAAATTAATTAAAGAGCTGATACGAAGTAACACACAAAATATCATTAACAAAAAAAGCAGACAACATTTAAGTTATCTGCTTTCATTTTAATAAGTAAAGCTAAAATTAATCTAACTTTTCTGATAATTCTTGTACTTTATCGTAGGCATCTTTTCTACCTGCCTCAAAAGATTTTTTATACAACTCAAGTGCTTCACCTAATGTTGCTTTCTTTTTCTTTGGTGCTAATTTAGTTCTATTAGCTGCTTCTTCTAAAGCTTCTGCTTGTGCAAAAAAGGCATCTGCTTCTGTCTTTTTAGCTTGAACCATTAACTCTTGAATTCTATTATCCAACAGTGCTAATTCTTCTTTCTTTTTTTGAATTTGAATTTCTTTATCAGAAAGTTCTTTAGCTTGTAAGTCGACCGTTTTTATCAAAGCTTTATTTTCTGATCTAAACTTCTCTACCTGTCCTTTTAGATCATCAATTTCTTGCGTTTTCTGATCTAATTGCTGTCTTAACTTTCTAATTGTATTAGCATAAGCACTATTTTTAGCATTTGATTTTGCCAAACTAGCTTCCATTTGCTCCATACGATTTTCAGATTCTTTCATATAAGCATCAATTGCTCTAATCTTTTCCTCATATGTTTTGCCCGAAATACCTTTTTCCATATCAATGTATAATAAATTTCTTGATACATCGATTGAATCTATTAGTGCCCCAACTTCATCTAAAGTTTGTGCAGCAGCTTCCGCTCTTGCTAAATCTTCTTGAAGTTTTTCGTTCGTTTGTTTTAATTGTTCGTTCTCCTCCTTCATTCCACAAGATGTAAGCAGTAGTGTGCTCATTGCAGTTGTAATAAAAAATGAAGAAAGTTTTTTCATCGTAATATACATATCTCGGATCAGTTGTTTTAAATCTTTAGACCTTGTAAAAGTAAACGGTTTTAATATACAATCAAAAACTGTCTACATTCTAATATTGATAATTACGAAAAACATACCATAAAAAACATAATATTCACATTTTTTGCATTTTTAATATATATATTTGCAATAAATAAATTTGAACAAGCTAATTCGTTACTCATAATAATTTTAAACGTCATTGTCCGTAATAAAGAGTTAACTGTTTTCAATAATATATGACGAAATCATATACTAAAAAAATTAAGATACTCCGTATTATTGCTCGCCTTAATGTTGGAGGGCCAGCGATTCATACCATCCTATTATCAGAAAAAATAAATAACGATAAATATTCCACTAAACTAGTTGCCGGGCCGGTACCTAGCAATGAAGGAGATATGAGTTATTTAGCTGATGAAAAAGATGTTACGGTTTCTTATTTAAATAATTTACAAAGAGAGTTATCTCCTAAAGATGATCTTAAAGCACTTTCTGAACTGCTTTCAATCATTAAAAAATTCCAACCTGATATTATTCATACTCATACTGCTAAAGCAGGGTTTATAGGAAGAGGTGCGGCTATTTTATATAATTCTTTTAGAAAGAATAAAATAAAGACTATTCACACTTTCCATGGACATGTTTTTCATGGCTATTTTTCTCCACTTAAAACAAAACTATTTTTAAATATAGAGAGAACTTTAGCTAAATACACTGATACAATAATTACAATTACTGATAGACAACAAGAGGAAATTCTAAAATTAGGTATTGGACAAAAAAAACAACACCGAATGATTCCTTTGGGTTTAGATCTAGAACGTTTTTATATTAATAATAATACCTCTTTCCTACATACACAATATTCTATCCCTCCAGAAAAGAAACTAATTGGGATAGTGGCAAGATTTACACAGATAAAGAACTTAAAAATGTTTATCCGTGTTGCAAATATTATGTATCAGAAAGATCAGAACCTACACTTTTTTATGATAGGTGATGGTGAAGACAGAGAAATGCTTGAAGCGTATACAAATGAGACTAAGGCTAGTTTGTATATCACATTTACAGGCTTTTTAAAGAATTTACCTGACATTTATTCTAGTTTGGATTTAGTTTTGCTTACTTCTAATAATGAAGGGTCGCCGGTTTCTATTATTGAAGCTATGACAAGTGGCACTTCTGTTGTTTCTACATCTGTTGGAGGTGTTCCTGACTTATTTACCAATTATGGAAAAAATTATTTAGTTAATCCAAATGATGATGTTGCTATGGCAAATGCAGCATCTCAAATTTTATTACCTCATAATAATCAGCTATTTATTGAAGAGCATCAAAGTGCGACCTATTCTAAATACAATTTCAATAGGCTTGTTGATGACCTTATGAATACTTATAATGAATTAACACATGAATCTATTTACATTACTGCTTAGTTTAGTTTTAGGTGCAATAGTCTCCTTTATCATTACTCGAGTATTAATTACTCAAGCGGTTAAATATAATATTGTTGATAAACCTCGTGCAGATCGTTTTCATTCAAAGACTACGGCTTTAATGGGTGGAATCGGTATTATGATTTCTTTTATTATAGTTTCTACATTTTTAGAAATTCTGCCATTATGGTGGAGTATTCCTTCAACATTAGGAATAAGTGCATCAATGTATTTACTATTTAACAATCAGATAAAGAAATCTTATGCAGCAAGTTGTATTACAGTAATCGCTGGAATTGGCGGTATATTTCTTATGTTCCCAGAAAATCCATTTGATCAAAAAATGATCTGGCTATTCTCTGGTGCAGAAATTATCTTCTTTACTGGTACTTATGATGACAAATCGAAAGCAATGGAACCGAAAATTAAACTTTTCTTCCAATTACTTGCTGCTTCAATTGCTATTTTTATCGTAGGTTCTGCATCTTTCCTACCTCCTATATTAAGTCAGTTATTTACTTTCTTTTGGATTGTAGGCGTAATAAACGCACTCAATTTAATTGATAATATGAATGGACTTTCTCCAGGAACTGCAGCTTTAGTTTCTCTTGCATTCGGTATTTTATCAATAATTTATTTTGGTAATCACGAAATCGCAATTATTAGCTTAGGCTTAGCGGCTGTTTTATTTGGGTTTCTTCCTAATAATTTTCCTAATGCAAAAATATTTATGGGAGACTCAGGAAGTATGTTTTTAGGCTATATGCTATCTATGATAGGTGTTTTACAATCTTGGCAAGTTGAAACAATCAATATTAGTGTTTTAACTCCAATATTATTACTTGCCTACCCGATATTTGATGTTACTTTTGTTACCATCAATAGAATTCGTTCAGGTAGACCAATCTATTTAGGTGGTAAAGATCATTCGTCTCATTTATTAGTAAAATATGGCTTTTCTCCTAAATATGCTGTCTTAGCTATTTATGGTTTATCGCTTCTTACTGCATTTATCACTTATTACATTAATACATTAGACTTAGGATACGCCGTAACTGCGTGCACTATTATCCTGTCTACTTTCTTACTATTAGGTTTTGTACTTACTAAATTACATGATAAAGAATACATGCCTAAAGGAAAGAACAATGTAGTTGCAGATGAAAAAACAATTCCAATTACATCTAATTTAGAAAAGGAATATAAGAAAGTACAATAATACTTTTGTTGAGATATAGACTTCTAAGTACATTATTTAGAAATAGTTTAAGAATCAGGTTTCTTAAAAAGTAGTCAAACAAAAAAGCCCTTGCATTTTCATGCAAGGGCTTTTTATATAACTAGGAACTTACTGCTTAGTTAGCAGCTTGCTCGTTTCTTTTAGTTAAGATCTCTTCGAATTGAGCTAAATCAACTTCTTGAGCGTTTAAAGCAACTTTTTCTTTCATTGCATTAAATACTTTCTCGTTGTAAACTTGCTCATAAGTTTGTTCGAAATACTTACCGTTTTCAGCTTGTAAGTAATTTTGTACGAACTCACCCATACGCTCATCCTCGTCACCCATGAAGTTACCAAATTGAGCTTTGATAGCAACTAAAGCAGCAGCTTCAACTTCTTCTTTCTCAACTTTGATTTCGTTATCTGCAAAAACTTTGTCAGAGATTGCTCTCCATTTTACAGCTTCTTCAAATTTAGGTAAGTTTTCAGTTGCGTCTTCTTCTGTTGCTTTAGGATTGTTTTGAACGTAAACTTTCTTCAACAATTCAGCAGGAAGAGCAATTGTAGTTGCTTCAACAACACCGTTACGAACGTTATCGTTAGTAACACCGTCGATAGCTTGAGCATTTACTTCAGCAATTGTCTTTTTCAATTCAGCTCTGAACTCTTCTTCAGTTGATACTTTATCTGGTCCGATTACCATATCAAAGAATTCTTTGTTCATTTCTGGTTCGTGAGAACGAGTAATCTTAGTAATTTCTACTGAGAATTGACCAACAAATTTGTCAGCATCTTCAGTACCTAAGAATAAACCTAAACGATTATTGTCTTCGTACATTGTAGTAATGTCTAAAGTAACAACATCACCTACTTTTTTACCTACGAATTGATCAGCAATTCCTTCAGCTAATTTCTCATCTAAATCAAAAGCAGCACCTTCTTTTTCGAAGTCACCATCAACAGCTTTGAAAGTTGCAGTGAATAAATCACCTTTAGCAGCTTCGTCAGCATCCTTTTTAGTAGGATAAGATTCTTTTAATTTAGTGATTGTATTTTCAACATCAGTATCAGTTACTGTTAAGTTGAAAGTATCAGCATTAACACCTTCTAAGTTTAAGTCAAACTCAGGAAGTAATAATTCAAATTCAACAGTTTGATCACCACCAACTTGCTCAGGTGTAATAAATTCACCTTTGTAGATTGGTTGGAATAAAGGCTTAATGTCGTTGTCTTTTAAGTAAGTATCAACAGCTTTTCCAACAGTTTCGTTGAAAGTATCCATTTTTAATTGCTTACCGTACATTTTTTGTACCATCGACATTGGCACTTTACCCTTACGGAAACCTTTCATATTAGCATTTTGAGCATATTGCTTCAATTTTGACTTATATTCTGGCATGTAATCCGCTTCAGTAAGAATTACTGAAAGTAACCCGTATGAGCTCTCTTGTTTATCTAATTTGAATTCCAAAGTTCTATGATTTTTGTTGTGACAAAACTCTACATTTAAGAGAAAACCATACAAAAACTTGTAAAGTCTCCTAATTTTAAAGTGATATTTAAAAGTAAATCAATTGCTACTTCTTATTTACCACTCAAAATATTTCAGCTCAAAACAAAGATGATAACACACTGAAAAACAATGACTAACATCAAATACTTTGATATGAAATCCCTTAAATCAAACCATTATAAAATAACTACTTTGATTTAAGCGATGCAAAGGTAATCAACTCATAAGTAAAATCATCAATTCTACTTCAAAAAAATGTAAACAATTTAATATATATGTATGTAATTTATAATGATTTGTACTCTGTTTAACTATACTAAATTGTGTGAGAGAAAATGATGGGTAAATAGTATTAGTTCAACTTTTTGAGTATAAAAACAGGCTATAAATCGACCTATATATATACAAAACAAAAGTAGTTATCATTAAATGATCAATTATTTATAAATAAACTGAGTTATTTTGGTCTTACTAGTTGATGTTTGATTTTTTTTATGCAAATTTAATCAAGCATTGATATGAATCTAATTAAAGTTTTTGAGGTTATAATATGGAGATCAACATAGAAAAGGAAAGAAGGGAACTTATTCGCATGTATGCTAATTTGTTACGAAAAGCTAGACCCTTTCTAAATGACCCAAAAGATATAAAATTAATAAAGGAAGCTTTCTTGTTTGCTACTGAAGCTCATAAGGATATGCGCCGTAAATCTGGCGAACCTTTTATTTACCATCCTGTTGCAGTTGCTACTATTGCTGCAGAAGAAATCGGTTTGGGTACTACATCTATTATTTCTGCTCTTTTACATGATGTTGTAGAAGATACAGAATATACATTAGAAGATATTGAAGAACGTTTTGGACCAAAGGTAGCACTGATCGTTAATGGTCTTACAAAAATATCAGGAGCAGCACAAAAAGGTGGTTCTTTACAAGCTGAGAACTTCAGAAAAATGTTACTTACAATTTCTGAAGATGTACGTGTAGTTCTAATCAAAATTTCCGATAGACTGCACAACATGCGTACACTCATGTCGATGCCCAAAGACAAGCAGCTTAAAGTAAAAGCTGAAACTGAGTACATTTACGCTCCACTTGCTCACCGTTTAGGTCTTTATAATATTAAGTCTGAATTAGAAGATTTATGCCTTAAATATTCTGACCAATCACTTTACGATGAGATTACTAAAAAATTAAAAGAATCTGAAGAGGCTCGTGAACATTTTACGTATGAATTTAAAACTCCTCTTACAGAAACTTTAGATAAACAAGGATACAAATACACAATTAAATCTCGTACTAAATCTATCACATCTATTGCTAATAAAATGAAAAAGCAACAGGTGGGTTTTGAAGAAGTATATGATTTATTTGCCGTTCGTATTATTTTTGAAAGTCCAAGAGAAGTAGAAAAATCTACTTGTTGGCACGTTTACTCTATTGTAACAGATTATTATACTCCAAATGTCAGTAGGTTGAGAGATTGGATTAGTATGCCAAAATCTAATGGTTACGAATCTCTACATACAACTGTAATGGGACATAACGGTATTTGGGTTGAAGTACAAATTCGTTCTAAAAGAATGGATGAGATTGCTGAGAAAGGATATGCTGCCCATTGGAAATACAAAGAACAAGGAGATGATAGCTCTGAAAAAGGTATAGAACAGTGGTTAAATGAAGTCAGAACCTTAATGGAAAACGACAAAGTTAACGCTGTAGAATTCCTTGATGACTTTAGAACGAACCTTTTCAATAAAGAAGTATTTGTCTTTACACCTAATGGAGATTTAAAAGTATTTCCACACGGAGCTACTGTTTTAGATTTTGCTTTTGATATTCATACAGAAGTTGGAGCTAAATGTTTAGGTGCTAAAATTAATGGTAAACTTGTACCTTTAAGCTACCAATTACAAAACGGAGATCAAATTGAGATTCTTACAGCTAACCAGCCGAAAGCAAATGAAGGTTGGTTAAAAATTGTACGCACCTCTCGTGCAAGAGCAAAGATAAAATCTCATCTAAAAGACGATAGAAAAAGAGTTGCAATGATTGGTCGTGAAATAATTGACCGAAAATTAAAGCAATTAAAAATTAAATATGACGATAAGGTAGCACAACAACTTAGAGATTTCTTTAATCTAAATAGTGAAAGTGATTTATATTATCAAGTAGGTGAAGGTATAATTGAGCATACGCAAATCAAGAAGTTTAAAGACCACCTTGACACGACTGACACCGTTAAAAAGAAAAAAATTGTTCCTGATTCTGCTAAAGAATTCAAGACCAAAATTAAAAAAATACGTAAAGATGACGACGAATTAGTAATTGGAGAAGATATGGACAATGTTCATTACTCTATTGCAAATTGCTGTCATCCAATTCAAGGAGATGACATTTTTGGTTTTATTACTATCAATAATGGTATTAAAATTCATAGAACAAATTGTCCTAACTCAATTGCTATGATGGCCAATTACGGTTATCGTATTATTAAAGCTCGATGGGCATCAGAAAAAGAATCTTCGTTTATATCAAAAATTGCTATTGAGGGAACAGACAGAATCGGACTTGTGAACGATGTTACTAGAATAATAACTAGTAGAATGAAAGTAAACATCAGGTCTATCTCAATCGAGTCTCTAGATGGTATTTTTAAAGGAAATATTGAAATTTCAGTCAAAAATTTAAAGGAGTTTGAAAAAGTAATTACTGAGATTGGTGAAATTAATGGCATCCTAAAAATTACAAGAACTGATAATTAAGACTATTAAAGAAATAAAAATGAAGCTACATCGTTATAAATGGTGTAGCTTTTTTTATGAACTACCAACAAACTGTACTCATTTAATAAAAATTAGCACATTGGCAATATATTTATTAAATTGAGGAAACGCGTAAGAAGTGTATTTTTTCGAAAATTGGACATTATCAATTTTACACTTTCTTATTTTTTTAATGGTAAAACTACTTCTTCTTACTCATATTTTTCATACAGCATGAAAACAGGATATTTAGATCAGGCACTTTCAATATATCAGAATTTAACTAGAGAGTTAACTTTTAAAGGTCTTTGTACAAAGATTTTATCAACGGTTACTTCTACATCAATTGTTGAGAAAGCATCAATTATTATTAAGTCAGGCGATGATTTTGTTTTAAAAGCATATCAAGCAAGAACTGATAATGAACCTGTTTTTTCAGAATCAAACCGTATCGCTTTTGATGACGATTTGCCTTTAGGCATTTTAAGTCAGATAAAAGAAAGTAAATCAACTGTTTTTGTTGATGTTACAAAAGGAAATCAAACGGTATCTTCTGATTTATACGTCAAATTAAATTCTCCTACTTACATTAATTTTATCCCACTTTGGAATGAAGATGTTATTGTAGGCTTTTTAATGTTAGAACAGTTTCAAAATTTAAACTCAACGCCTGAGAGTATTAAATTCTTACAACTATTAGCTCCTCAAATAGCTATTTTACTTCAAAATGCTGTTGCTTTAGAGAGCTATAAAAAGTTATCTACTGCTGTTGAACCAAAAGAAGAAAAAATACAAAAAGATACAGAACAGGATGATTCATCAATTAAAAAATCTGATTTAAAAGTTTTAGGTGATATCGGGCAAATTATTGCTACTTCACACACTATTGAATCAATGATTCAGACTGTTTATCAGAAGATAAATAAATTAATTGATGCACAGACTTTAGATATAGGTGTTTATAACGAAGAAAAAGGTCTTCTAGAATTCCCTTCGTCTTATGAAGATGGAGAAAAGTTACCTTATAACACCTGTGATATTAAAGAAGGAAACAGACTAGCAACAATCTGTTTTAATGAGAATAGAATAATTCACATCAATAATTTTGATGATGAAATTAGAGATGTTATCCCTGCATATGAGGTAACAGCTCCGAGAGTAGGTAAAAAAGTGAAATCTATTATTTACGTTCCAATTATTGACAAAAATGAAGTAATTGGCGTAATCACTGTTCAGAGTGGTTTTGAGAATGCTTATAACCCAGATGATATCTACTTAATAAGAAATATTAGTTCGTATATCGCTATTGCAATTGATAATATCAACTTATCAAAATCTTCGAAAGAGCAAGAAGAAACGCATATACTAGAAACTAAAATGAATGAAGAAAAACTGACTAAAGCCTACACTACATTAAAAAGTTTAGGTGAAATTGGTCAGGACATTACTTCTAACCTTTCTATTGAAAGAATCTCGGATACAGCCTACGAAAGTTTAAATAGTTTAATTGATGCTCCTCTTTTCTCTATCGGTATTTATAATAAAGACCGTGGAGTTCTTGAAGTTTCAACCAACATAGAGCACGGAGAAAAACTCCCTCCTAAAACAATATTACTTACTGATAATAGTAAATTGTCTGTTCAGTGTTTTAAAACATTGAAAGAAATTATTATTAATGATATTGTAAGTGAGTACGCTACATTTCTACCAAATACTAAGTTACCTTATGATGATGTGGCTAAAATGCCGCAGTCATTAATTTACCTACCACTAATTGGTAAAGAAGGAACCTTAGGATTTATTACAGTTCAGAGTTATAAATCTCATGCATTCTTAGAAAGTGATTTGAACGTTTTAAGAAACATTGCAATTTATATTGGTATTGCCCTTGATAACGCATTAACGTATGAAGGTCTTGAAGAAATTGTAACAGATAGAACTGCTGAACTTCAACAACAAAAACAAGAAGTAGAAGCAAATAGAGATGAAATTGAGCAGTCTTATAAAAATGTACAGTTGTTATCTGACATTGGTGTAACACTTTCTTCGAGTTTAAGTGTAGACGGTGTTATTGAAACTGTTTATAAAAACGTTCATAGCTTAATGGATGCTACTACTTTTGGTATTGGTATTTATAAACACAGAAAACAACAAATTGAATTTAGAGGTGCAATGGAAAAAGGTGAAAAATTACCTTTCTTTATTCACGAAATGAGTGATAAAACGAAATTATCATCAATTGCTCTAATTGAAAATAAAGACATTGTAATTTCTGATATTACTACAGAAATCTATGATTATATTGATGCAGATGAAGAAATTAAGACCATCGGCGATATGCCGTTTTCTATTATTTATCTTCCGTTAAGAACAAAAGAAAAGCTTATTGGTGTTATTACTGTTCAAAGCTTTAAGAAAAATTCTTACTCTGAGTTACAGGTAAATCTTCTGAAAAACATCGCTGTACTTTCTGCAATTGCAATTGATAATGCGGTTTCTTACGAAAAGATTGAGCGCCAAAAAGAAGAGCTTCAATCAACTTCACAAAAAATTACGTCAAGTATTAAGTATGCCAAGCAAATTCAAAGTGCAATTCTGCCTAACCGTACTGTAATAAGAAATTTACTTCCAGATTCGTTCATTTTCCATAAACCGAAAGATATTGTTTCTGGAGATTTCTTCTGGTTCCATCAAGAAGGTAACCGTACATTTATTGCAACTGTAGATTGTAATAATAATGGTGTTCCTGGTGCAATGATGAGTATTATTGGAACTTCTTTATTCAGAGAAATTGTGGAAATTCAAGGAGTAACATCACCAGATGAGATTATTGCATTGATGAATCAACGTCTTTCAATCCATTTAAGTCCAAAAACACAAGAAAAAGAAAATGCAATTGATATTTCTTTATGTGTTATTGATAAAGATGCCAATGTAATGGAGTTTGCGGGTGCTAATACTTCTTTGGTTAGAATAGCAAACGATAAATTCTATTTTATTAAAGGTACTCCAGTTTCAATTAGTTCTAACTCTGACAACTCTACTAAATTTAAGAAGCATACTTTTGATCTTAACGATAATGCTACTTATTATATGTACACAGATGGTTATGCTCAACAAATTGGTGGAGAAGATAAAAAAGAATTTAGTAATGATCAGTTCTTAAAACTATTGAACGATAATTACAAAACTGATAAATCTGCACAAAGAACATCTATACGTAGAGCATTTAATGATTGGATGGAAAATGAGCTAGTTCAGACAGATGATGTTCTTGTACTTGGTTTTTCTCCAAATGCATAAAAAACAATAAATTCTATTTATAAAATAAAATGCTCCTCAAATTTAATTTGAGGAGCATTTTATTTTATAAATAACTTGATATTCTACGCTTCTAACGCTTGTTTAATATCTCCAATAATATCGTCTAGGTGTTCTAAACCTACAGAAATACGGATTAAACCTGGTGTAATACCAACTGATAATCTTTCTTCTTCACTTAATTTAGAGTGAGTTGTAGATGCTGGGTGCGTAGCAATTGTTCGAGTATCTCCAAGGTTTGAAGATCTTGATACCATTTTTAAACTATCCCAGAATTTCTTACCTGCTTCTACTCCACCTTTAATTTCAAAAGAAACTATTGCACCACCTAAGCGCATTTGTTTTTTTGCTAAATCATATTGTGGGTGAGACTTTAAGAATGGATATTTCACCATTTGCACTTGTGGAAAACCCTCTAAAGCCTGTGCTACTTTTAAAGCATTATCACAGTGCTTCTCCATACGAACAGCAAGTGTCTCTAATGATTTTGATAAGATCCAACCATGGAAAGGAGATAAAGCTGGTCCTGTATGTCTAGATAAGAATTTTACCTCATCCATATGTTCTTTTGTACCAAGAATTGCTCCTGCTAACACTCTACCTTGCCCGTCTATAAACTTAGTTGCAGAGTGCGTTACAATATGAGCACCCAAAGCAATTGGGTTTTGGATATATGGAGTAGCAAAGCAGTTATCCACATTAAGAATAACGTTATGCTTGTTTGCTATTTTAGCCAATGCTTCAATATCTATTAAATCGATAGCCGGATTAGATGGCGTTTCAATAAATATCATTTTAGTATTTGGCTGAACAGCTTTATCAAAGCCTTCTAAATCATCAAAATCTACATACGTATGAGAAACTCCCCAACGAGGTAGCAATTGTGTTAAGATCTGATGAGTTGAACCAAATAAAGATCTAGATGCAACTACATGATCACCACTCTTTACAAAAGATGCAATACTTAAAAACATTGCAGACATACCTGATGATGTTGCAATTCCTGCTTCAGCCCCCTCTAATTGAACAAGTTTATCAATAAACTCATCATTATTAGGATTTGAATATCTTGAATAGATATTACCTTCTACTTCATCAGAAAATAATGCATTTGCATGGTCTGCGTCTTCAAATGTGAAACTTGAAGTTGCATAAATTGGCACAGAATGTTCTCTGTTATGTGAACGCTCTGTTTGTGCTCTTACCGCAATGGTTTCAAATTTTTTATCCTCTTGGCTCATACAGCTCTGTTAGTTTAATCCTCTTATTATTAATCAAACGAATTTGATTAAACACAATCAATCTCAATATTAATCAATATCAGTCAATTAATTAATATCGAGATTAATAAAGTTCAAAACTTTAACGTCTTTACAGCAACTTTATAAAATGTTGATAAAGATATTTATTTTATAATTTCGAAAGAATGTGTGATTGTCGCTGTAGATTTTACCATCTCAGCAACAGAACAATATTTTTCAACTGCTAAAGCAACAGCTCTTTCTGCTTTGCCTTCATTAATGTCACCAAATAATTTAAAGTGAACATTTACCGTTTCAAATGGTGCTGGTACTGCATCTTTTCTTTCTCCGTCAATAGTAATTTTTACATCTTGAATTTCTTGACGTTGTTTCTTTAAAATATGAATCAAATCAAAAACAGCACATCCTGCTACTCCAGTTAATACTAATTGCATTGGGCTAAAAGCTGAACCTTGTCCCATTCCATCCATTTTACCTTTACCAGCATCAATGTGTAATGTATTTCCTTCTTCTGAAGTTGCTTCAAAACGAACCCCTTCATTTACTCTATTTAATTCGATTTTCATACGTTTGAATGTTTTTTATTGCCAATAATTTGTTCTATACCCAAAGGTTTGATAAAATTACAAAATACAAACTAAATTCAACGTACTATGAAAAGTATTACTGTAGAAGAATTAAAAGATTTACAAGATAGTGGCGCAGACTTCCAATTAATTGACGTGCGTGAGGACTACGAATTCGACGAGGCTAACCTTGGCGGAGTATTGATTCCTTTAGCTACCGTTATTGATGAAGCAGAAGAAAAAATCAGTAAAGACAAGCGTGTAATTATCCACTGTCGTAGTGGCAAGCGTTCAGCTAATGCAATTGCTGCTTTAGAAGGAATGAAAGGTTATACAAACCTAGAAAACCTTGAAGGTGGTATTCTTGCATATATTGATGCTTTTGGTCTTGATGACTAATCATATGAAAACATCACTTTTTTAACGATATTTGTATTGTTGAAAATGATGAAACCGATCTGTAATTTCAATTATGGGTCGGTTTCATCATTTTCATTGTATTAACCTTAATAAATTAAGAATGTCAGATACATTATCAATTGTTATTTTTAAAGGCATCGAATCTGATTGGTGGCCTGCTGTAATGCAAATACGAAAAGAAGTTTTTGTTGATGAGCAAGAAATTGATCTCTCTTTAGAGTTTGATGATCTAGAACCTAAAGCATATCACCTTTTAGTATTAGATGATGGAAGACCTGCTGGTGTTTGTCGTTTTTATACTACAGAAGAAGGATATAAACTAGGTCGTTTTGCTGTATCTCAAGATTTTAGAGGGGAAGGAATTGGTAATGCTTTATTACAAGCTAGTTTATCTGAAATTGAAGAAATTGCACCAGAAGGAACACGTGTTTATCTACATGCTCAAGCCTACATTACAAAGTTTTATGCTGAAGAGGGTTTTGAAGTAAAAGGTGATGAATTTATGGAAGATGGTATTCCACATGTATTAATGGATATGACAATTTAACACCACTTTTTATAGCTAAGGATAGTCTTTTTATATTAAATAAGAAGACTATTTTTTTGTCTACTGAATATACTTAAGCTGTATTATTTTTCTTAAACTCTTTAGGAGTATATCCATAATATTTTTTAAAAACAGCTGTAAAATGACTTGAAGTGGAAAAACCTAGATCCATAGCAATCATAGCTTGTGTTTTCTCACCCTCTAAAAGTAATTTCTTCGACTCTTCTAAACGTATTTGTTGCTGAAATTGATAAATGGGTACTTCAAAAAATGTTTTAAATAATAATCTCAATCTACTCACACTCATACCCGCCTCTTTAGCTAAAAAATCTATAGGTATATCTGCTCCTTTTTTATCAATTATCAATTGTCTTGCGTGAAATAAAGCAGTCATATTTAATGATGAATCGTCATTATCTAAGGAATTCTTAGATAATTTAGACATCGTTAATGTAATGAGATAATTAGAACAATGTTCCATTAATTCTTGACCATATACAGGATCATCTATTTCAAAAATCCTCAATAAAGTACCTAACATCACGGGGTCTAGGTTATCAAATTTTGTAAATGATTCCTCTTTTTTTATACTATTTTTTAAACTTACTGATTGATTTACCAACCTTGTAAAATTCTGCTTACTTACTTTTAGTAACAATAGTTTCAAAGGAATATTAGCAGGTTGGAACCAATTAAGGCTTTTCTTATTATTCGATACTACAACGCCACGAAGATCTATTCTTTCCTCCACTTCAAAAGTTATATGCTTAGACGTATTCACTTCCGTTTGACCAAATAAAAAATTTACATAATCACTATCATCAACTAGGTTTTCACCTAAATCAGAGAGTTGTTGATTTAGAAAAATATCAAACTGTAAAAGATATAAATCATCTGAAAAAAAAACACCTTTAATACTACCCTTTGCAATTTCATTATTAAATGATACACAATTATTTTCTATTGATCCATTAAATATTTCTGACCAATAAGATAGAGTTTCCTTTAATTTAGGTTGCGGCATATCAAAAAAGTAAAGTGGTTATATATTCTTCTTGTAAGAAGAAAGAAGTCTTGCATTTTTACAATACAAGACTTCTTTTTTCAATTTAATAGTTGATTTATTTCCCCCATCCGAAGAAACAGTGACCATCTTGGTTATATCTCTCGCTAAATGAGAAAAAGAAAGAAGCTTCTTCTGCTGCATTTTCATCAGAATCAGAACCGTGAACTACATTTCTATCTGTAGATTTAGCAAAACGCTTACGGATTGTACCTTCTTCTGCTTTAGTAGGATCTGTAGCACCAATCAATTTACGGTAATCTTTTACAGCATTGTCTTTTTCTAAAACTGCTGCAATAACAGGCCCTGAAGTCATGTAATTTACAACATCGCGGTAGAAAGGTTGCTCTGCTAAATGACGGTAGAACATTTCAGCTTGCTTTGTGCGTAATCGTATCATTTTCATAGCTTGAATACGAAAACCTGCTTCATGAATCATCGTCAAAATCTCACCAATATTATCTTGGTTTTCTTCACCAGGCTTTATCATTGTAAAAGTAAATGAGCCTTTTGGGGGTGCAAAATTATCTTGGAACATTGTGTTTTGTGTTTAGTGTTATTATTTTTTTGGCTGTTGACAGTAATATTTTTTGCAACACAATTATTGTGTTACACTATCTCTGTTCGTTTGGTATAACAAACATATAGTAATTAAGGGTATATATCAAGAAAAAAGAAAGGTTAGATATAAAACTGAAAGTCCTATATCTAACCTTTAATATTTTTAGTCCTTTTTAAAAGGATTTTAGTGTATTTTTAAAACTCTTGCAACTGAATAAGTTTAGCATAAGAGCCATCAGAATCTGCAATTAACTCATCATGTTTACCAATTTCTTTTACTGTACCTTCTTCGAGAACAGCAATTTTATCGGCATTACGAATTGTAGATAATCTATGTGCAATAATTAAACTTGTTCTTCCTTCCATTAGCGTTTCTAATGCTTCTTGAACTTGTTTTTCTGATTCTATATCTAAAGCAGAAGTTGCTTCGTCTAAAATTAATATTGCAGGATCTTTTAAGATAGCTCTTGCAATAGCAATTCTCTGACGTTGCCCCCCTGATAATTTCACTCCTCTTTCTCCTACAAGAGTTTCAAAACCCTCTGGGAAACTCTCGATAAACTCTAAAGCATTTGCTTTCTTAGCAGCTTCTACAATTTCTTGTTGAGAAGCTTCTGGGTTACCATAAGCAATATTTTCTGCAATAGTACCACCAAATAGTAATACTTCTTGAGGAACAACACCTACGTGCTTTCTATAGCCTATTAGGTTGAAATCTTTAGCAGACTTACCATCAATTATAAGGTCTCCACTATTGATTTCATAGAAACGTTGTAGTAAGTGTGCAATTGTAGATTTACCTCCACCTGACTTACCTACTAGAGCAACTTTCTCTCCTTTGTTTATTTCAAGGTTTACACCTTTTAATACTTCAAGTTCGCTACGAGTTGGGTAAGCAAAACGCACATCTTTTAAAGTTATATTTCCTTCTAAACGAGGAATTTCTTCTTTATTAATTTCGTGTTCCGATTCAGCTTCTAAAATTTCTTGTACCCTTTCTGTAGCTCCTACTGCTTTCTGGATAGCTCCATAAATATCACCTAGACCACCTATAGAACCACCAATAAACATAGTATAAAGTACAAAAGAAGTGAGGTCTCCTACAGTAATAGAACCTTGTGATACTAAATAACTACCGTACCATAATACGCCTACAATACCACCAAATAAAACAAAGATGATAAATGAAATAAACGCACCTTTAAATGTTGCAGACTTTAATGCAATACCTACTACTTTATCTAAAGTTGAAGAGTAACGTTTTACTTCATAGTCTTCGTTAGCAAAGGTCTTAACAGTACCAATAGATTGTAGCGTTTCTTCTACAACAATATTTGCTTTAGCTAAAGCATCTTGAGTACCTTTTGATAATTTTCTGATAAACTTTCCAAATACAATTGCAACTACAATTAATAATGGAAAAGTTAAAATCATGAATAATGTTAACTTAGGGTTTGTTGCAAATAAAATAGCAACACCCAAAACCAATGTGGCTACCTGACGAATTAATTCTGCTAACGTTGTAGAGAATGTATCTTGAAGTACGGCAACATCTGCAGTAATTCTACTAAATAATTCACCAGATCTATTTTTATCATAAAATGACATAGGTAACGACATAAACTTTCTATAAAGTTCACGACGTAAATCTGCCATTGCATTTTCATTCACTACTGCAAAGAAATAAACCCTTGCAAAAGAAAAAATACTTTGAACTAATAATACTCCCATTAATGCCAACCCAACATGCGTTAAGTCTGATAACCATGGAATTTTACTTTGTCCTTGTGCTGTATCTATTAAGCTACCTGTTAAATAAGGAAAAGCTAACAACACTGTACTAGAAAAGAATAAACTGATTAAACCCAGTGTAAAACTTCCCTTGTATGGAGCCATGAAACGAAAGATACCTTTCAGTTTTTGCATGCTCCCTTTATCTAAACGCGGCTTCTTCTCACCGGAATCTTTTCGCGCCATATTTCTAAATATTCCCAAAACGTATTAATAACAAAAATCCAACTGCAAAAGAACATATTTTTATTCTTTTAAGCGCCTTAAATTGAAGATAAAATGCAAATTTCTCGGTATTTAATCACAAAAAAGCCATGAAAATCGATTTCCATGGCTTTTTGAGGTCAAACATCATTGTTTAACTTAAATATTTTTCTATTGAGTATAAGTATGAACACTTTGTTGTGCTGAAGGCAAATAATTTACACCAAACCAACATATCAACAAAATTCCAAAAGATAAAGCCAATGCCCATAATGGTTTTTTAATAGCATCAGGGTGTCTGTATCTTAAATGAACATACGTTAAATAGCTTAACCAAGTTAAAAATGCCCATGTTTCTTTTGGATCCCAAGTCCAATAATGTCCCCAAGCTTCTTTTGCCCATAAAGCACCAAATAATAAACCGAAAGTCAAGAATCCTAAACCTATATATGCCAAGTTATTAGCCATATCTAATGTTTCTTGTACTAGCTGATTTTTACTATGTTGATACAATCCATGGAATGCCACTAAAGAAGACGCTGCTAACAAAGCATAAGCAAAAATATAAACCACCACATGAGGAACAAACCAAGGGCTCTGTAATGCAGGCATTAATGCTTTGTTGTACGTATCAGGATTAGATAAAGTAATTAATAAAAACAACGAGGCCATAGCTAAACTATACCCTACAAACCATTTATATCTCCATCGTAAATAGGCAATAAGTCCAACTGCAGATAAAAAGAAGCCATACCATAATCTTGTCTCACCTAAAGTTCTTAAAGGAGGGCGTTCTAAAGATATCCACAATATTGTTATAAATGCACCTATCATTATTACTCCTCCAAGAGCAACAAGTAATGCTATTTTTTCTTTGGATGATTTTTTTTCACTTTTAAACAACAAGAAACCAGCAATACACCATAAGATAATTGCTCCAACTGAAAAATATGGGAATGTAACCCAAGTATCAAAATGTGTCATAACACTATATTTTTTCTGAAAGTAACTACTTAAACTATGCTTGTTTTTGGCCAGTCCAAATGATGTAAGCTGCACCTATCATCATCATAAAGATACCAATATAAACCACTGGTAACCATGGGTCTCTCACCAATTCTACTACGCTTAATTTAGACCAACGTCCAAAGCGTTCATCATAACTTAATTGGTATACTTTCCAACCTCCTACTTCAATAGGGTAATTTACTTCTAAATCAGTTGTCTTTTGCTCTCCGTCTTTTGTGTATAAAGTAACATTAGAACTAAATTTTTTAGCTTCTGGAGGTAAAATACCAATTTCATATTCATCGTCTACTTGTAAAGTAGCTCCATCAAAACGGAACGAACCTGCACAAATCCACCCTTCTACTATTTTTCCTGTTTTCTGATTTGTCAATTTAATCAAAGCTGCAGGTGCCGCTCCATCATCATTAAATTGTTGGTATATACCATTTACAGGGGCAGACTCATAAAGGTATTTTACAATTTCAACTTTCCAATCTTTATATAAATATGCCTTTAAATCAGGGTCAATCATTACAAAAGCATTCTCTCCTTTGCTCATCACTTTACCTGTTTCTCGGTTGGCAAAAGCTATTTTAGGTGGAAATTCTGTAATTGAAAATTTATTAAGTTTGATGGCAAGCGGTAATTCAACATCATTTAAATCTTTATCGTAAGCTTTCCATTCTGTTTTCCCCTCATATAAATCCATTGATAAACGTTGAAGGTCTCCACTACCTAACCCAGCTGCAACAACTGTTACCCACAAGCCTAAGTGATTAAAAATGAAACCTAAGTTCTTTACTTTAAATGGAAGAATCCTGTTCCATGTTGCTAAACCTAAGTTTGTTAACATTAAAAACATGACAAATGCGAAAGGCCAGCTTTCTGTCATATTAGAAAAACCTAAAGGATCTAATGCTATAGTTGGATCGTAAGATGCTTGAGGAATTGTTCCCATCACCACAACCAAAACTAATACGAGAACTGAAGATGCAACAGCTAATGGCACAGAACGTAACCACTTTACTATAGAAGTCTTTTTTGCAAAATAATGAACAAAGCCTAACCCAAACCAAAAGGTTAGCATAAAATACATGTTTAACGGATAGTGTACAGCTTTAACACTACCAATAGTATATTGAAGAATACAGCCGGTTAAAAACAATCCAATACCAAAAATAAAAGATTCGGCATAACCCCATGGAAATTGCCATAGAGGAGTGCGTTGTTCGTGTGTTGGTCTTGTCATTTTTCTAGTAAATTATAATGTTTTCAATCTTTTTACAGACTGATGGAAAATTCTTTATTGTAGCAATACGAAATGCGTTTGTATCAAATAAATGCAAATGCAATGTTTATAAATTACAAAGACCGTTGATTATTAAAATCAACGGTCTTTGTGTATAAGATGAGTGTTTTAAACTACCTTATTATTTAGATTGATAGAATTTCTCATCGTAAGTTGCCTCACGTTTTTGAGCTTCTTCAATCCATTTTGGAAGTAACTCTTCCTTGAATTTCTCTTTCTCAGCTTCTAACTTTTTCAAGTCCATTCCAATGTACTTTTGAGCAAGTGCTTTAGTTTGGATATTAGGATAAGGAACATCTCCAACACCTAATTTAGAAAGAAGACGTGCTAATTTTACACGAGCATCTAATACTCTATCCATACCAGTAGCTACAATTCTACCCATTTCTACAGGAGCGTGGAAAGAACCACCATGAGATGCCGCAGTAAAGTCCCATCTCCATTGTGCGTGACGTATAGCTTTTAAGATTGGCTCCATTTGCTTTTCAGTAGCACCATTATCCCAAGCAGTTTTTGCTTCGATGTGTGCTCTTACTAACATTTTTTCAAGCTCATTTCTCGTTTCAATAATCTTATCTTGACGTTCGTAAACGCTCTTGATTAAGCTACCTTCAGATTCTCTATGACATACTTGGCAAGAATTTGCAACGTTGTTAAGAGGAGATTGTAATTTATGATCTGTGAATTTTTGTCCTCCTTCAGATTTGTAAGGCATATGACAATCTGCACAAGAAACACCTCTTTGACCGTGAATACCTTCTGTAAATAATTCGTAATCTGGGTGCTGAGTTTTCAACATTGGAGCACGTGATAATTTGTGCGTCCAATCGCTAAAGTTTATGTTATCGTAGTATTTCTCCATGTCGTCAACAGTCATACCGTCTTTCCAAGGGAATTTTAAGTAAGGAGTTCCTTCTTTACCAGGTAACTTCTTATCAAAGTAATATTCTACGTGACATTGTGCACAAACTAATGATCTCATTTCTTGGTGAGATGCTTTAGAAATATCTTTTCCTTGTGCTTCAAAAGCTTCAATTAATGCAGGACGAGTAATTTTCAAGTCCATAGATTTTTCATCGTGACAATCTGCACACCCAATTGGGTTTACAATTTCAGCACCATGACGTGCCCATTTTCCTTTATAGAATTCCTCTACTCCTAACTCGTTCATTAATCTTGGAACGTCTGGAGATTTACAAGTCCAACAAGTAGCTGGCATAGGACCTTCATTTTCGTTTAAAGGACCACCTGTTCTTAAAGTATTATGAATATCTTCTACTGCATAAGCATGACCTCTACCTTGGTTGTAATCCTTAGAGAAACCATAACCTGCCCAAAGAATCACCAATCTTGGATCTTCTTCTAACATATCAATCATAGCTCCACCGCCGTGCTTACTTCTAAAAGTAGTGTCTTTAGTTTCGTAATATGATTCAAATTCTCTTGGGTAGTTTTCTCCCCAAACTTCATTTCTTGGTTCTAACTTTGCGATAGGTCTTTTTTGAGCATTTAAATACTCCCCTTCTAATCTTCTTTCTGTAATTGAAGAAGCTAATAAACCTAAGCCAAATACTACTCCCATACTTAGAGCAAATATTAGCCAACCTACTGCAGGTTTATCATTTATAATTTTTTTAAGTGACATTTGTAAATAGGGTTGTTTGTTACCTTATATTATCTATTGTTATAAATTCCCGCTGATTATTTATCCATAATGGATTTTAACCATGCAGGTGTTGGACTTCCTTTCACAGGTACCCGAGCATTTGGAGTTGAAGATTGACTTTTGACTCTGCCATGAGGTACCTCCCTATGACAATCCCAACATAATCTACCTTCTCCGTGTATCGCCATTTTTGTGTTGCTGTCCAATAATCCAATATTTTCATTCAAATTATTGTGACATCTTTCACAATTGGCTTGTACTACGTCGCTACTTGCTTCTTTAATCTGAATTACTTGTGGTTCCAACCTTAATGTGAACATACTCGCATGGTATAATCCATCTTTCGCTTTAAAGAAATACTTGTTAAAAATATTGTCCTGCGGAACATGACAATCATTACAAGAAGCATTTTCTCTATGCGAACTATGTTGCCATGTTGCATATTCTGGAGCCATTAAGTGACAGTTTACACACGCTTTCGGATCATCTGATAAATACGAAAAAGCATTCGACACATAAAGTGTGTAAGTAGCTACTCCAGCTAACATACCTATGGAAATGATAGCCGCAAATCTCCACTCAGGTGGTGGAATTATGTAACGTAGTATCGATTTTCCCATATTAAAATATTAGTTGATTATAAGACAAAACTATTAATGTCTAAATACTTCAACAGTAAGCATAATCACACCTTTTAAGTGACAAGAATCACTTTTGATATTGATTGATATCCAACCAAAAAAATAATGTTAAAAAAACCTCATAAACAACTATAAAACAGCTACTTACAAGGTTATATTTTATTTAATAATACAGTATACAAGACTTTGTAGATCACAATCTTTGGACAAATAAGATGTAAAAAATCATAACTTTTATAAAAAAGGTGTTCATTTTACGATACTTGTTTACACAAATAAATGCTACTCGTCATCTATTTCATTTTGAGAAACCGAAAACTCTCCATTTTTATATTCACAACTCACTTCTTTTCCATCTACATTTGTATTCAAAACAACAGGAAAATCTGACCATAAAGTTGAAATGTAGGCCAATGTCTTATTTACATATCCTAACTCTAATTCTCTACCATCAAACTCGTGTTGTAACTGCAATGTATTTGATAATGGAGCAATTCCCTTCACTTTTATAATAGGAATACTCCCAGTTCCTGTTTGTGCAATTAATGTATCTCTTACTTCTTTCCAACCTTTAAAATCATTTGATACATTAGAAACCTTTACTTGACCATTATTTTGATTGTATTCAAAAAGACCCATTTCCTCCATTAATTCTTGAGTCAAGAAACGTCTTAAAAAAGAAGCATCTCTATCTATAGTTCTCACGTCAAATATTTGTTGATTGATTTCGTATTCAAACATATCTTTTTTCCCTGCCAAATGTGTCATTAGCGTAAAGCCTATATGATATGGGTTTAATCCTCCTAAATGAGGACGGATTACTTGATTATGTGAACGAATAAAATCTACATGCATTGCCGGTGGTAAATTAAGTTTATGCAGAATTGTATAATGCCAAAAACTGGCCCATCCTTCGTTCATAATTTTTGTTTCCATTTGGGGGAGAAAATACAATGTTTCATCACGTACTATTCTCAATATATCTTTTTCCCAATCTTCTAAAAAACGGCTATGTTCAATTAGAAATAATATTAAATCTTCTGATAAGGTTGGAATAAACTCTTCTTCTTTATCAACATCAATTTTTAAATCGTCCCATGCTGCTCTTTCTCTGTTTAATTGTCCAAAGTGTCTCAGCTTTTGTTCGTCTTCAGACAACCTTACAATACGTTGGTTTCTATCTACATGAAAACTGATAGCATGTGCTGCGTCAAGAATTCTCTCTACACCTTCATAACCAATTCCGGGTGTCTCTATATAAGATCTAATTCTATCTGCATTTAACTTAAATGATTCTAATGCTAACTCAGCTCTTGTATGCGAAAAATTAATATTATTCTTAAAAAAATCATTGTGTCCATATACATGTGCCATTACCAATACTTGCATAGATAATGGATTATCGATCATAAGATACGCCAAGCATGGATTGGAGTTAATAACCATTTCATAGGCCAAACCAGACATACCTAACTTATACATGGTGTTTTGTTTTTCAAAAGATTTCCCAAAACTCCAATGAGGATACCTTGAGGGCATACCAACATATGATTGGTAACCAATCATGTCATGATAATCACAAACTTCAAATTCCTGTGGGTAATAATCTAAACCACAATCTTGAGCAATTCTTTCTATTTTATCGTTCCAACGGGCTAAATCATCTAATGTCCAGTCCATAATTGTATTGTTTTTTGGTTCTTCAAGTTCTTTAATCCATTAAAGAGTTAGTCTTGTCCTTATTTAAAAATTTCTTTAAAGCAGGCCATACAGCATCTTTCGATCTCATTCTTAAACAAACAAAATTATCTTCTTCAATTTTCTTGTATTCATCTAACATTGTAGACCAAGAATACCCCATATCAGGTTTTATCTCACCATACCCAAATAGATTACAGACCTCAGTAAGTTTTGTAGCACACTCAATCGCTTTTTTATTATCAGATGAAAAATTATCTCCATCTGAACAGTGAAATGCGTAAATATTCCAAAGAACAGGGTTATACCTTTCTTCAATAATCTCTAATGCTTTTTGATAGGCTGAAGATATTATTGTACCACCTGATTCTCCTTTATGAAAGAACTCATCTTCGGTAACTTCTTTTGCTGTTGTATGATGGGCTATAAAAACAATTTCAGTGTTTTCATACCTTGTTTGTAAAAAGGTATATAACATAAAATAGAAACTCCGAGCAAGATATTTCTTTGTTTGATCCATTGAGCCAGACGTATCCATTAAACACATTACAACTGCATTCGAATGTTCTTCTGTATCTACCTGAAGTCTTCTATAAACTAAATCATCGTTATGAAAAGGAAACACTTCTTCGTCTTCTGGCATTGTGGTACTATCAATCCCTTTAGCTTTCATTCGTTTAATCCTGTTCATCATGGTTTTTCTTTTTGATAAACGAGCACGAATGCCTTTTTTCTGATATCCCACCAATTTTCGAAATACCTCAGTGTCTGTCTGAAAATATTTCTTTTTATCCATATCAGGAAGTTCCAAGTCTTCGAACATTAACCCAATAGCCTCTTCTAAAGTTATTTCTGTTTCATATATATCTTCACCAGGGTCTTGTCCTGCTTCTCCCTTACCTTGTCCTTTTTGAGCTGGTGCATTTTGATCTTGAATAACTTGTCCTTTTTGTTCTTGTCCCGTTCCTTGAGCAGCTCCTTTACTTTTATTCGAACCATACACAAATCGGTACTCCTTAATACCTTGAATTGGTACTTTTATTTTTTTGTCTTTGTTCTGTCCAATAATAGATTCGTTCGCAATTACATCAGCAATACCTTTCTTTATTTTATCTTTCACTAAATCTTTATGACGCTGCCTATCTGCTACAGAACGATCTCTTTTCTGTTTACTAAATTCTTTAAAAATAGCCATAATGAGGTTTTTAATTAAAATAATGATGTGAAATACCTCTGCTACTCTATATAAATAGCAGAGGTGAAAACATTAGTCTTTCCACAAATTATTTGATGCAAACGATAACACAGCTTCTACACTTTCTTCATTGTAGCCCATACTTATCATTTGATTTACCATTTCATTATATTTCGATTTTTGGCTATCATCTCTTGTTTTAGCTTTTAAAATTATTCTAGTAATATCTTTTACCGAAGCCATTAATTTTTTCTCTATCGCTTCTTTCAATGGTTCGTAACTAGAATAATGCAACTCTCCATTACGACGTAGAATATGCGTCACGTAGCTCATTACATCTTGTCTAAAGCCATCTGCAGCCGTCCCAGAAATTCCTATCTGTTGTTCAATAGATTCTAAAAACTTCACATCAGGATCAAGTTCTTCATTATTCTGGCCAGTTACTTTACGTTTTAACACATAAGCTTCTACGTGGTCTAAGTAATTTTGAAATAATGATTCAGCTTGTTCATCATAAGCATGTACAAATGCCTTAGTAATATCTCCCTCTAGCATTTTAAGATATTCTTTATATAAAATATCCTTTAAGATGTGCATATAACCATCTTTTACATCCCCTGCCATTGGTTCTTCTTTTAACTTGGTTTGTAGTGCATCTAAAACTGCAATTGGATGTATTGTATTTGTTTCAGTATCTGATAATGCGTTATCTAATGATTTCATGATAAATCGTGTTGAAATACCACTCATTCCTTCATCTTCATGTTCTTCTTTTAACTCCAGAACATTTATACGTTTCGATTGCCCATTTTCAGTTACTTCGTCACCATTATACAGCTTAAGTTTTGTAAGTAAATCACATTTATTGGTTGGTTTTAATCGCGTAAGTATGGCAAACATAGAGGCTATTTCTAAAGAATGCGGTGCTATGTGTGCATTAAAATCAGACTTATTAATTATTTTTTTGTAAATTTTTATCTCTTCTGATATTTCTAATACATAAGGTACTTCTACTTTTACAATACGGTCTAAGATTGCTTCATTTGTATGGTCTGCTTTAAACCTGTTCCACTCTGCCTCGTTAGAGTGAGCTAATATTACGCCATCAAAGTAAATCATACCATGTTTACCTGGAGCAGGTATTCGTTTCTCCTGAGTAGCCGTTAACATTACGTGTAAGTATTCAATTTCATTTTTAAATACCTCTATAAACTCTACTAATCCTCTATTTCCTACATTAAAAGCACCGTTAAGTGTTAACACTCGTGGATCATCTTCACTATATCTATCTAATTTCGATATATCTTCAGACCCAATTAAAACAGAGGTATCTTGGTTATTTGGGTCTACTGGAGGGACCATCCCAATTCCATGTCTTTTTCGAATACTAAATTCTCTTTTGATAACTTTAAACTTTGTAAAATCACCATTGTATTCGTTATCAAGAATATATTGGGTAACGGGATCTAATTCTCCTTCTATTTCTACTCCTAACCTACTTTCCATTTCTGGGCGTAATTCTTTTGGAATAGCCAATAAAGGGTTTGTATTCATTGGAGAACCTTCTAAAAAATAAAATGGGGTAGACTCTTCTAAACCACTTTTTAATTTTTCTATTAATGATGATTTACCAGCACCAACAGGCCCTACTAAAAACAGAACTTGTCTACTTTCTTCACCTTTTAAAGCAGCAGAATGAAAATAACGTACTAACTTTTGTAATACCTTTTCAATTCCGAAAAATTCATCTTTAAAAAAATTATAACTTTTAAGTTTTGTATGAGGTCCAAAAATCCTTCTTAAACGTACATCTTTCTCAGTATCAAGATTAGAAAAGCCATTTGATGTAATTGATTTATACATCCGTTTATGGGCTAAATCTGATAATTCTGAAGATTTTTGAACCTCTTCTAAGTAATCCAAAAATGAGATACTTTTTACTTCTTTACTTTTTGATTTACGGTAGGAATCAAAGAGTTTTTTGAACTCATTTTGGTCATTTGCAGCATTCATAGTTGTTTTTGATTTGGTTAATAATAGTTTTTCATCAATTGATTGACTTGAAAAACTTTAGCTTGGATAAATTTGTAGAGATAAAAAATCTGTCAAGTTTTACTCAACAAATTAGTTATTAGAATTAACTATTATTCTTAATATACGATATTAACCAATCAAAATCAATTATAAAGAACTACATATCAATCATTTACAGAATACTCTTCTCCTTTTTCATTAATATAAAACGACCTTCCGTTTTGATCTACAACAGGTGCCATACCATCTTTCATGGCCCCTACACTTACATATTTACCTAACGGAACTACAACACTTCCGTCTGTTTTCACAATGCCTTCGTTAAATTCAAAATCTGTTACTTTTAAATAAGGGTTACCTTCTTCTACAAATTCTACTGTTGCATATTTAGATGGAAAAACGGTATTAAAATCCTTATCCAAAAAGCCAATTCCAATTTTCCCTTCACCTTTATCTTGTAAGAACATAAAAGCGTAATGTTCTGGGGCAAACTCAGAAAATTGATAATCTATATTTTGCTCCCAGCCTTTACGGTTATTACTGTAATGCACAGTCCCTTTTTGGTGTCTCATAGATATTGCATGCCCATTGATAGAAGTACCAGTTAACTTTTTATCCTTTAGTGAATAAAGATCAGTTACTTGACGTGCTGGCCCATCTTTCACTTTTCGTTCCAATAAAAGTATTTTATGTGTAAGTTCAATTTCAAGTCCTACAGTAGATTCATACCTCATATCAGTAACTAGGCTTTGTTTATTTATATCATAAAAAGCATATTTTTCACCTCTATTACCAACAATCAATAATCCATATTCTTCTACATAAGGTGTATAAAGTTGATCGTATTTAATATCCACAACAAACTCATGTAAGTCTATATCATAAACCCCTTGCTTATTTTGATCATCCATTACAATAATCCATTCTACAGGTTTGTCTCCTTCTAACACTGGAGAATAACTCCTCAAAGATTCATAATCATTTACTAGAATTTCACCTAAGCTCTCTTCATCTAAAGATATCAATGTATGTTTTGTTTCTCCAGTTTCTGAATCAAAAGATATACCTTGTAAAACTCTATGATTAAAATAAACTAAACTATCGTATTTAAGAGGGATTTCTTCATCGTCATTAAAAAGAACATAACTTCCAGCTGTTACCTTTTTTATTTCAAAACTTGGATGAGGATTTATTTTATGATCTTCTAACTCAGTTGTTACAATAGTACCATCTTCTTCTAGTGAATAAATTATATTTTTAGATATATAAAGGGCATTATCTGCAATATCAAAACCTTGCGATTGGTAATACTCAGTATCAATCTCTCTAATTTGACTTTCAGATGGTTGAGTAAGTAATTCTCCTTTTTTATTGATAAGGTTATAACCATTTACAGTTTTTATAGCCGCTATATCATCCCATTTATCAAAAGTGATTAATTCTGTTGTTGCAATTCCTCTACTTTTAGAATGAGAGACTTTTGGCTCCGTTATCATACTATATGATATTGGATCTAAAATACCCACACCTTGCTCATTCTCTATCAAAAGAAAGTTATTTATATCAAAAACTAAAGACTTGTAAACTGGATCTATCTTCCACTTCCTTTCTTTAACACTATACAATCCACAGCTATTATTTTGATATACCAAATAAGTATCGAATTGATCAAAAACTCGGATACTATCATATTTTATTGGTAATAATTTTTCTTCTCTACCACTAATAATCCCTGCTTTGTTCTTAGTGTTATAGACAATATATTCTTGGTCTTTCAGAGTTTGTCTTATTTCTGAATATTTAGGTTTAATTACCCATTCACCATTTAAATCAATTACACCTTTTTTCTGTTTAACAGTAACTATGGCAAGTCCACTGTCATTAAAGGGCTCAACACCATCAAATAAATAATTGATTACCAAATCCTTAGAAGTGTTACAATATCCCCATTTATTGTCTTTACTTACGGGTATTAATTTATCTTTTTCTTTGGTAGCAAAACTATTATTTACGCATAAAAATAGGGTTAACAGTACAATTGTGATAGTAGACTTCATCTGATTATTTAAATAACGAAATTTTAAGATATGTATAAGATAAGCATTTTCATCTGTGAGTTCAATTTAGTAAAAATTAATAAATAAACAGAAGTAAAAAAATCCTACTTTACCCTTAAATATTACATTAATTAACAAAATGTTATAAAATTAAAAAACTAAATAATACATTTGCACAACTTCTATCGAAACTACAATACAAACTTGCTTCATAAAAAGGACATAAAGCTTAACACTACAGCCTCACGTAGGTTAAAGTCATGTAAAAAAAGAGTTACTAATTTATTCTCTTTATTTTCATTACCTTTTTATAAAACCTCTCATTTTAAACGTAATAAAAACGTTTTAAACACTTCTAAGAGTTTACCTTACCAAAATAATGGTGCAAGTATAATAGCATTAATGTTTGCTAGTTTTTTAGGTAGTTTAATAGACGCATCTCGAGATAAAGGCGATAGTAATAGGTCGTATTCAATTACAACTTTACGAAAGCATATCTATACATTTTTTATTCTAGAAAAAGGAATATTATCTGTTCATACAAGAGCAGGAAATATTCCTTTTCTCTTTTCTAATTCTTTTATTTATTCAACTCTGGTTTAACAAGATCATGAAAAACTTATCACTTCTTACGTTATTCGTTTCTGTACTCTTTCTGACAACAACAAAGTCAGTTGCTCAGAACTACAATTCTACTTTTGGTCAAATTGCTTATGGAAGTGGCAATAAAGATTTTCAGTTTGGTAACAATACTGACAATGGAAATATGTGGCTATTAACTTTAGACCACGTTTCTGAATGGAGTTACGGTGGTAATTATGCGTTCATTAACTTTATGGCTGCAGACAATATGATTCCTGATCTTCAATTTGATCAAAATGGAGTTCCAATTTTTGATCCTACAACAGGTGCACCAGTTGAAGGTACAGAAGGTCCTATTCGTTTATATACAGAATGGTCTCCGTGGTTATCATTAAATAAAATTACAGGTAAAGATTGTGGTTTCTGGATTTTCAAAGATTTCTCTGCAGAAGGTCAATTAAACGTATCTTACTCTGGTTATTATGCACTTTTAGGTGGTTTAGGTGTCACTTTTAAAACGGCAAACTATGATACTTTCTTAAAGTTGATGGTATACTATAAGTCTGCAATTTTTGCTGGTCAGCAATCTAACTTAGCACAAATTACAGGTGTTTATGATATCCCATTATCCAGAAAATTAGGAATCCGTTTACAAGGTTTCTTCGATTTTATTCCAAATGGAGTTGATACAGAAAATAACAACTATATGTGGGGAACAGATTTTCTTGCTCAACCAAGAATTCTTTACAATTTAGGTCAATATTTTATGCCTGACGAGTTTACTAAACTTGAAGTAGGTTTAGATTTATATATGCACTACAACAGTGAATTATCTGTAACTGCACCACAAGCAGCAGTTCGTTTAACATGGTAATTTTACTGCAACCAATTCAATTAATTTACTAATACTACAACAAAACCTGAAATGAATAATTCACAGGCAGAAAATGGATTTGTAGAACGTTTTTTTAATATTAAAAAACACGGTTCTACCAAACGTCAAGAAGTAATTGGAGGGGTAACTACTTTCCTTACAATGGCCTATATCATATTTGTAAATCCTAGTATTCTAGGAGAAGCAGGCATGGACAAAGGTGCATTATTTACTGTTACATGTGTGGCAGCTTTAATTGGTACTTTATTAGCTGCTTTATGGGCGAGAGTTCCTTTTGCAATGGCTCCTGGTATGGGATTAAATGCATTTTTTACGTATGCTTTAGTTCTTGGTAGAGGTTTACCATGGGAAACAGCTTTAGGTATTGTATTTATATCAGGAATTACTTTTATACTACTTACTGTTTTAGGTGTTAGGGAAAAAATTGTAAATGCAATTCCTTTATCATTGCGTTTGGCTACATCGGCTGGGATCGGTCTTTTTATTACTTTTATAGGTTTTAAAAATATGGGTCTAGTGGTTTCTAACCCTGCTACATTAGTTGGTTTAGGGCACTTAGGTACACCAACTATTATTGCTCTATTAGGATTAATCTTTATAGTTGTTTTAGAAGTAATGAAAGTTAGAGGAGGAATTCTAATTGGAATTATAGTAATGACAATTGTAGGTATGGGCATGGGTGAAGTAGCTTTACCATCAGAAATTGTTTCATTACCTCCATCTATGTCACCTATTGCTTTTAAACTAGACATTATGAGTGCATTGGATTTAGCTTTTATTGCGCCAATTTTCTCATTCATGTTTGTTGATTTATTTGATTCTGTAGGTACTATTGTTGCTTGTTCTTATGAAGCTAAAATGGTGGATGAAAAGGGCAATATTCCTAAAATTGGAAGAATATTAGAAGCTGATTCACTGGCTACAGTAATTGGTTCTGTTTTGGGAACATCTACAACAACAACATATATTGAATCTGCTTCAGGAATTGCTCAGGGTGCTAGAACTGGCTTAGCTTCTGTAGTTACAGCTGCTTTATTTGCAATAGCATTATTATTTGCTCCAATTGTAACTATTGTTCCTGCATTTGCTACTGCTCCTGCATTAGTAATGGTAGGTATTTATATGTTTAAAAATATAAAAGATATTGAGTTTGGTGATTTAGTAGAGGGAGCGCCTGCTTTCTTAACTATTATTTTAATGCCTTTAACTTACAGTATCAGTAATGGTTTAACATTTGGTTTTCTGTCTTATTTAATCATTGCATTATGTAGTGGTCAAATTAAAAGAGTATCAAAAGTAATGTGGGTTATTGGTTTATTATCTGCAATTAACTTATACATTGCTGCGTTAGCGTAACACATAACACACATCAACTATAAAAAAGCAGTAAAGGATTTCGATTCTTTACTGCTTTTTTATTTAATTATTAGAATAATCCATTAAATTGCTTCTACTAAATACTGCAGATTTAAAAATACTTTTTTACTACTCACTTTAATGAACAAGAATACTAGGTTTGATACATACCTGAGTCTTGGTAATACTTTTCACTTTACTTACGACTGCATAAACCTTACAATTTCAAGTATATCAGATAACTTTGAAAATGAAACAGGTTATATTAAAAATGAAATTCTAAATAATTCAGATTTTCATTTTACAGATAGTAGTTTCTTTGATCAAAATATTGAAAATTATATAAATATTTACAACACATTTATACATCAACATATCACTACATATAATGATTACAATGTGTTTTTTCATTTCCCTCTAGTCAGAAAAGATACTTCCATTTCAGAATGTGTTTGTGAAGTTTCAATAGATCAACTAACCACAGATAATAAGATTGCAATTTGTTCTGCTTCTGTCTCTATTATTAAAGATCATTTTCAGAATATTGGTAAAGAAGGAATTAGTATTATCACGTCAATACATAAATTTTCTTTTCATTCTATTTGTTCTCAAGAAGAGTTGGAGCAAAATATTAGAACTACTCAATTATCTGATCGTGAAATTGAGATTCTATTTTTAGTGAGTAATGGTTTGTCTAACCAACAAATAGCTGATAAAATTAATGTTAGTGTACATACTGTTGGTACGCATAAGAAAAATATTACTGCAAAAACTGGCACTTCTAATATTATGAATACAATAAAAAAAGCTGTAATGCTAAAATTGATTTAACTAACATATTCACTCCATACTACTCTTATGATAGACTTAGCTACTACAGATTTTATTACAGACCTTACTTACATTTATAAAAATAAAGGTTTAGGAAAAAAAATAATTTCTAATACAGATATATCTTATAACCAAAGTAATACTATTCTTAAACAGAGTAGTTCTTTTAACTACCTTGGGCCCACTGTAGATTTTATTATTGATGTTGAAAAATTCACTTTTTTAGTCTTAAAAAATAGAGGTGTCAATTTAGAGTTCCCTACGGTAGAATCTGATTTATCCGTATTAATCAAGAACCTTGATTTAATAACCTTAAAACAAGATATAGGAGTGTATCTCTACTCTATCAACAAGCTTTTTAATTATTTCATCTACCTATTCTATAAAGATCTTGAATGTAATTATAGATCAAGTTTTACTTTTAGAATCAACAATTCTAAAGGGATGATTAATCAATTTATGCAACAGAATATTCCTTTAGAAATTAAAAATGGTCAGATTACAAAATTCTATTCTAGTATTACTGATATATCTCATATTTCTACTATTCAGGAATATAAACTCTCTTTTTTTAATATCATCAATAAAGACATACATCATATAGATATTAAAAAGTTTACTTACTCCCCTACAGACCAAACTCCAGAAATTAATTTATCTGAAAGAGAATTAGAAATCCTCATTCAAATTTCGAATGGACTAAATGCCAAAGAAATTGCTAAGGAACTAAGTATTTCTACAGAAACAGTTAATAAGCACAAAAAAAACATGATCAAGAAAAACAGTGTGAATAACTTGATTCAATTAGCTACTAAAGCCATAAAAAAGGGACTTCTTTAATGCATAACAACATTGAATAAAATAATATTTTAACACTTTATTACTTGTTGAAACATAGTTGTATAAAGTAAATACTATATTTGCATGTGAATAAAACTGCAGACAAAATTTTTAGTATGTATAAGATAATTTTTAGTTTCTTTTTCTGTTTAACTTTAACGAGTACTGTTTTTGCCCAAAAAGATGAAGGCAAAAAGAAAAAAAACAAAAAGACAATTACTGCCGATCCTGATGCAAAACTTATAACGCCTACTGATGTAGCTTTTGATGAAAAGTCAGGACTATTTTATATTAGTTCTCCTGGTAATCATGGCATTATTAAAAGAGGTCGCCGAGGAGGTGCTGTTTTTGCTGCTAAAGACTTATTACACCCAAGAGGGTTAACAACCTATGGTGGTATTTTATATGTAGCTGATTCTAATAGAGTAGTTGGTTACCAACTAAAGACCTCTAAACAAGTGTTTGAAGCAAATATTGATGGTGCTACTGCATTACATAGTATAGCTTGTGATGGTTCACATTTATACATCTCGGATAAATCTATTTCTAAGGTTTTTAAAATGACCATAAAATCTAAGAAATATGAAGTTATCAGTTCTGATATCATTAATCCAACTGGATTATATTACGATAAAAAATTAAGAGAAATCTTGATTCTAAGTTCTCAAGAAACTGGTGGAGGAGTTTACACTTACAGCTTAAGAAGTAAAGAAATTGAATTGCGTTTAACCATTAACGAATTTCCTTACTTAGAAGATATCACTTTTAACGAATCAATGAGCTATTATATCACAGCATGGGGAGCAGACCATAAAGAAAACGTGATTATAAAAATTAATAGTAGCTTAAAAAGAGAAGCTAGAGTAATACAATCTTCTACAGATGGACCAAGTGGTTTACTTTACATTAAAAGAACAAACGAATTGGCTATTGCAAGTGAATATTCTAACAATCTGAATATTATCAAACTAGGTTACTAATTTAGCTACAAACGTAGTTTACAAATAAAAATTTACGCTTTACAGTAATTTTTCAAACTTTATGAAGAAAAATTATACTGTAAAGCGTTTTTTTATGTTATAATATTAAAAATATATAATTTTTTCTTCGGTATTTTATAAATTAAAACACGGAATTTAAACTTCACGATTTATTAACAGAATGAAAAGTATTTTATTGATTGCTATTACACTCTTCTGCTTAGGCTGTAGTAGTTCTGATGAAGTAAATACTGATGTGCGCTACGAGGCTGTAAAAGGGTTTCATAAAGTTGAAACTAGTGATACATTAGACCATGAGAAACTCATAGTTTTTACTGAAATTTCAGACATAGGAAAGGGTACAATTACTCGTCCAGAAGGGCATGTTTGGCCCGAAGAAATAACACTAAGAATGCCTTTTGATAGGCTAGAAGGTTTTAAAGCTTATTCTAATACCGACAAGAAAAATTTATTTGAGCAATTTTATTCCTCAAATCCAAGACAGCCTCAGTATGTTTCAACATTCAAAGGCTCTGAATTAAAAACGTCTGTAAAAGACCTCCCCTACATAGACATTCAATTACCAAAGGAGATGTTTTTAGACAATCCTAAGTTAATTTATGTTGAATGGGTAAATGTATATCGCATTTAATAAAAAAGGACTGCTTCCCCACAGTCCTTTTTTTATGCTCTTTCTTAAAGATTCTATATGAAATGGTCTTTTTTCTATTTTCCCAATAAATAAACCTACCTTTGTGGTTCGTCAAGAAATAAAAAGAAAAAGATGACATTCAAGGAATTAGGAATTCAAGATGCTTTAATTAAAGCATTAAAAGAAAATGGTATTGAAGAACCGACGGCTATTCAGGAAAAATCAATCCCATTTCTAATCACAAAAGGAACTGATTTTATCGGACAAGCACAAACGGGTACAGGAAAAACAGCCGCTTTTGGCCTTCCTCTTCTTCAAGCTGTAAATCCTAAAAATTCTCAACCTCAAGCATTAGTCCTCTCACCCACTCGTGAATTAGGACAACAAATTCAGAAGCAATTGTTTCGTTTTACAAAATACTATCATAAAGTATTCTGTGAGGCTGTATATGGTGGTGCTTCAATAGATCAACAAATCAATAACCTAAAGAGACCAACACATATAGTTGTTGCAACTCCTGGGCGTTTATTAGATTTAGTAGACCGTAATGCTATCGATCTATCTGGTGTTAAAACAGTAGTAATGGATGAGGCTGATGAGATGCTAAGCATGGGATTTAAAGAAGACCTGTCTAAAATTCTTCGTCTTACTACAAATAAAAAAGCAACATGGTTGTTCTCTGCTACTTTCCCTGCAGGCATCAATGAGATTGTAAATAAGCATATGGATAAAGATGCGTTCCGTATCGAGGTGAATCCATTTAACGTTATCAACAAAAAGATAAAGTTTGAATATATTCTTGCTGAGCAAAAACAAAAAATTGAAACATTAAACTGGTTCATTAGAACACAGGGAGATGCTAGAGGAGTTGTTTTTACAAGAACAAAAGCAGAAGCTCAACAAGTGTCTAAACAATTACATGGTAAGCAATTTAAAGCTGAAGCTATTCACGGTGATTTATCTCAAAAAGAAAGAGATAAAGTGATGCGTGCTTTTAAAGGTAATAAATTGCAAATTTTGGTAGCAACAGATTTAGCAGCTAGAGGTATTGACATTGCAGACCTTGCTTACGTTGTCCACTATCAACTTCCTGATAAAATGGAGTACTTTACTCATAGAAGTGGTAGAACAGCAAGAGCAGGTAAATCAGGTACTTCTTTATGTATTGTAACTAAAAGAGAGATGAGCAAACTTGATGAAATAGAAGATTCATTAGGAATCACTATGGAACAAGTTTTTGATTAATCATCAGAATATTTAGATATAAAAAAGCGAGTCATTCTTTTTATTGAGAATGACTCGCTTTTTTACGTTAAATTATTTTCTTAGAAACCGAAGCCACTAGTACTCATTTTATTGTAACCTACAGTTGATAAGTTATATTTTTTATTTACAACTTCTACTGCTTTTATCATCATGTTTGAGTTGTTTTTAGGATCAGTAAAACGTACTCCTAATAATACCTCACCATCATTCAAGTCAATACCAATTTTCTCTGTTAAAAGTTTAGTTAAGTTCTCTAACCCTTTTGCTGGGAAATCTACTTTACCAATAAAAACTTCTACTTTCTGTCCATCTTTTTCTCCTACAAAAGCTCTACATTTAGCTCCAAGGATTTCTTCTTTAGATTTTTTATTCTCTTTTACAGGAACATCTTTAATACCTAATACATCTAATGTTTTAGGGTCTACAGGAGATTCTATAGCTATCTTCTGTCCAAACTGACGCATTAAAATTAAGTACTTGTTATTTTCAAAATCACATAACATATACTGAGAACCGGCATCTTCTTCTGATACAACTCTTGCTCCTAAATATTCTGCAGGGCCTACCAATAAAGTAGCCTTAGGATATTCTTGCACATTCCCGTTTTGAGATTGCTGAAATACAATTTGTTTCTCAAATGGATACGAACCTTGTGCAAAAGCTGAACAAGCTGTAATTAGTAGAATGGATAGGATCTGAATTAATTTCATCTTATTTAATTTGAAAGTTGAATTCTAAAATAAAAAAATCGATTATTTGACATTAATCTATTCAAACTTAAAAATAAGCATACGAATTGATTACTCCTCTTTTTTATCTTGTAATAATTGATAAATATTTGATGCTCCGCTCTCTATAATACTATCATCTTTAACAAGAAATTCGATATCTGCTCTTTTCGGCTTTAAATTATTCATCTCAATTCCGGAATTATTTTTACCTTTCCCTTCCTCTAAATGTACCATTACAACGGCATTATCCAACCTATAAGTTCCTGAGAACTCATAAAAAGATCCATCAGAATACTCTACAATGTATTGCATAGTACCATTGGGATTAAAAGCATAAGCTGTTGTTCCTCTACCAGATTTATGAATATAAACCTTAGCATCTTTTTCAATTATAATATCATCTGCCGCAATGATTTGATTTCCTAAACAGAATGATAATAATAATAGAAATACAAGTTTTAATTTATTTGTCATAGTTTGAGTCTTTTTAATTACATATACTATTGACGTACAGCAAGTAATAAAAGACACCTACGTAAACATTCATTTAATTGAAATGGGATTTTTTAACGCAAAAAGCCCTTCTGAGAATCCTCAGAAGGGCTTTTATATATCTTAAAAGAAATAAAACTATGCTTTTACAGCAGCAGTTTCAGTAGCTTTCTTTCTGATTTCTTTTTTAGAAGTATCAAATACCACTGGAGCAGCGATAAAGATAGATGAGTAAGTACCCACCATGATACCAACAAATAATGAGAATGAGAATCCTCTTAATGCTTCACCACCAAATACTAATAGTACAAAGATTACTAATAATGTAGTGAACGAAGTAATAATTGTACGGTTTAATGTACCATTAATTGCCTTGTTGATAACGTTAATTAATTGATCTCCATCTTTTGAACCTTCTTCTTCTTCACGAACACGGTCAAATACAACCACTGTATCGTTAATAGAGTAACCAATTACAGTTAAGATTGCTGCAATAAATACTTGGTCTAATTCAAAACCAGCACCTAATAAGTTTGCAATACCAAAAGCACCAAATACAATTAATGTATCGTGAACTAATGCTGCAATTGCACCAATACCAAAGTTTGCTCTACGGAAACGCACCCAGATATAAGCAAAGATTCCTAATAAAGAGAACAATACTGCCTCTTCTGCACCATCTGTAATATCATCTGCAATAGTAGCACCTACTTTAGATGTAGAAGGGATAACAAAAGTACCAGCATCAACTTTTTGCTTATCAGAGTATTTATCTCCAGTAAACTTCTCAATACCTGTTACAATAATTTGTTGCACTTTAGTATCTGCTTCAGTAGATTCGTCATCTACAAGATATGCAGTAGTAATTTTTAAAGTTTGCTCGTTACCATACGTTTTAACTTCAACAGATTTACCATCAAAATCTTTCACTAAAGAAGCTTGTAATTTAGAAGGTACAACTACTTTATCGAAGTTAACAATATAGCTACGTCCACCAGTAAAATCTACACCTAAGTTTAAACCATTAATTGATAAAGAAGCAAGACCAGCAATAATAACAACTACAGACGCAGCATAAGCAATCTTACGCTTACCCATAAAGTCGTAGTTAGATTGTCCAGCTAATTTCTTAGATAAACCAGTTTCGAAGCTTAATTTAGTTTTCTCACCATACTTGTTAGTGAAGTAAGAAACAATTAAACGAGAAATAAATACTGCTGAGAAGAATGAACAAACAATACCAATCATTAATGTTACTGCAAAACCTTTAATTGGTCCCATACCAAATACATATAAGAATGCACCTGTTAATAAAGTAGTAACGTTAGCATCAAAAATTGTCCAGAATGCACGGTCATAACCATTATTAATTGCTTGTAATAACGACTTTCCAGCTCTTTGCTCCTCACGGATACGTTCGAAGATAAGTACGTTTGCATCAATCGACATACCAATTGTAAGTACAATACCTGCAATACCTGGTAACGTTAATGCTGCACCAAGTTCTGCTAAAATACCTACAATAAAGAAGATGTTAGATAATAAAGCAACGTTTGCAATAATACCACCTTTAGCATAGTAAACGATCATAAATACGATTACTAAACTTAAACCTAATAATACAGAATTAAGACCTTCGCTTTGTGCAACTTTACCTAATGATGGACCAACTACTACTTCCTCGATAATACGAGTTGGAGCAGGTAATTTACCAGCTTTAAGTACGTTTGCTAAATCTTTTGCTTCGTTGATATCAAAAGATCCAGTGATTTCAGAACGACCACCATCAATTTCAGAATTTACAGTTGGAGCAGTATATACTTCATTATCTAAAGCAATAGCAATACGACGACCTAAGTTTTGGCCAGTCATTTTCTTCCATTTCTTAGCACCTTCAACATTCATTGACATTGAAACTGCAGGCTGAGCTCTTTGATCAAAAGTTTGGATAGCATCTGTAATAACATCACCACCAAGTTTTGCTTCACGGTCTTTCTTTACTGGGAATAATTCGTAGAAACTCTTACCATTTTGTTCAGCAAGAGGTTTGTGTGCCCAGATAAATTTCATATCAGAAGGGATAACATCCATAACTTCTGTATCACGTAGCATTTTGTTTACTGCTGCAGTATCATCATCAGCATAAACTAAACCACCTTGCATTTTAGCTAAAAGAGGAGAAACTGAAGTTTCATCAACTTTTGCAGAATCTGCAGCAGCTGTTGTAGAATCACCTTCGAATAAAGAATTTTCAGATGCTTCTTTTTTAGGAGCTTCAGCTTTAGCTACATCTCCTGATAATTTTTTACGAGCTTCTTCTTGTTTTACCCAAGCTTGGTTCATTTGGAAAATATAAGGCTGTGCCTCTTGGTTTGTCCAAACTTCTAAGAACTCTAATTTTGCAACACCTTGTACTAAATTACGAACACGCTCTGGGTTATCAACACCAGGAAGCTCGATAGAGATACGGTTAGTACCTTGAAGACGTTGGATATTTGGTTGAGTAACACCAAATTTATCAATACGAGTACGGATAATTTCAAATGCTCTATCTACAGCACCATCCACTTCAGACTCTACTAATTTTTTAACTTTATCATTTGGAGAATTAAAAGAAATTCTTCCTTTGTTAGACGAAGTAGCAAAGTAAGTTGCAAAAGGAACGTTTGGAGCGTTCTCTTCTAATGCACTAAAGAAATTATCTGTAAAAGACTCTCTATTTTCTTTCTCTGCAGCAGATGCAGCAGCAATTGATTTTTCAAAAGCAGCATCTACATTAGAACCTGCCATTGCTTTAATCACCTCAATTGGAGAAACCTCCAATGTTACTGACATACCACCTTGAAGGTCAAGACCTAAAGCTAGTTCTTTGTTTTTAACCTCTTCGTAAGTGTAAGAAGTGAAGCCTAAATCATAAACTGGTAATTTCCATACCGAATCAATGTAAGCTTGTTTTTTAAAATAGTCTACATGACCTTTCGAATCCATTGCATACTCATCTGCACTGTTCTGAACTGAACGAGATACAACTGTGAATGATAGGTCGAATAAACTGAATAGCGTCACTGTGATCGCAATAAACAGTACAAAACCTCTGTTTCTCATAATTGTAAAAAAATACTATATAATAGCTGAAATGATTAATTAAATATATATACACAAGAATTACTATAGCCAAGTTGAAACCTGTCTACAAATTCTGTAAAAAGTGTCTATTAAATGATAGGAAAACCCTTAACTAGATTTAATTAAGGTGCATTTGGGGCGGCGTATAAGCCAAACACACAAGATTTGTGTGCAGAAATTGGAGCATCTTGCTGATGTCCATTAGGTTTGATGTTATCGTTAGGCTTTAAGATCAATCTAAAGTTTTCTGTTGGTGGCAACGTTTTTACAAAAACATTACACCATTGAATACCTTCTGTACTTTGTGGCAATGCATTTGATTGTTCTTTTAAAACATCAAAAGTTGCTTTCTGAGTACTTCCTTGATCTGCGTCGTCCTCTGTTGCAGTTGCTACTGTAGTGGTTACAGTTGCATCAATAGTCACAGCATACACCGTCTCAGCAAATAATGCTGAAAGGATAACTATTGCCATCATAAATGGGAATAATTTGAATGATATGTACTTATTTTCTTGCATAGATTCTTACTATTAAAGCAAAAATAAGAATCATTTAGAAATAATCACAATGTAGGGTGGTGTTTTTTCACTAAAAAAAACACAATTATAACTTTAAAAAATTATGAGAGTAAATAACTAAGTGCCAAAGCAATAATTTACTATTGTTTTTGGCTCAACTTCAAACAGTAAAAACTATTCCCTTATCAAGATAGTTGCATCGCCAACTACTTGAGGTTTCTGTTCTCTATTATTTAAGCGTCTAGCCATATACTCCACATTTGATGTTATATAATCTGACATCTCTTTTACAGATATCTTCTTGTCGTGGTTTTCATCTGCAGCTCCTTGTAAACCTTTTAAATAGAAGTATGTAAATAAACCGTGGTTTTGCTCATTGTACCATGAAGCAACTTGTTCAGATTGAGAAGCCGACATAATTACAGCTAACTCATCATTCATCACCTTATTTTCTGTCTTAATAAAAACAGGTGAAATACTTTTTAATAACATTCCTCCATCAGAAGAACCACTAAAACAAGCGTCTATCACTACATTTAATGATTTGTAAGGTACCTCTCCTAAATTTTCATAAAATGTAGTTAAAGAGTAACCATTAAATTGAATTAAAGACGGATCAGTATCTACCGGAACAAAGAAGCCTTCTTTAGATTCTGGGTTTGGTGCCCCATGACCACTATAAAACACAAATACATCTGACTTATTTGGTTTTACATAATTGTATAATTTCCCCTTGGCATTACCATTAATACCAAATATTGCATTAAAGTCGGCTTGAGTAGCGTTCTCTTTATAAATAATATTTCCCTCTCTAAACCCAAATGTTTTTATTAGGTATTCTTTCATAATTTTAGCATCATGAATTGCATACTTTACTTCTGGTACATCTGGATTTCTATAAGCTTTATTACCAATAATAACAGCAACAGCATCTTCATTTACAACTGATGTTGTAGGTATATTAATATCAACATCGCTAGAAAACACTTCAATTACTTCTGCTTCTTTAGGTTCTTCTTTCTTTATCAAGATAACCTCTTCTTTTGGTGTTTCTTTTTGAGGTGCTTGTTTTACAACAGGTATAATTACTGCCTTAGGGGCATCAAGATATTTGCCTGCAGCAAGATTAGCCGTAGCTGTTTGCATCAGAGGCTTAATTATTTTTTCAAATGCTTGTTCTATTTGCTTCTTCTTATCTTTAGAATAATTGGGAGTAGATTTAGATAATTGAGTGGCCAACAATCTTCTTTCAGAAACATCAAAAACATTTACAGTAATTTCTACAAAAGAACCGTTATAAGATGTCTTTGTTTTAGCAGCAATCTGAGTATATAATTTCAATCCATTTTGAGAAATTATTTCATTCTGAACTTCATCATTTGCTTTGTAGCATCCTCCAGAAGAATATAATTGTTCTATAATTGCAGATGAACTTACAACATTATATCTATTTCTTTTGTATACATTTTCTACTGCACTAATACTTATCTTATTATCATATACCTGATACGCATTGCAAATAGTCCCTCCTTTAGCAACCTTAGGCATTACCACTATTTTTTTTTGTGCAAAAGTAGAAATTGAAAAAAGTAGACTTAATACTAAAAATATTGTTGTTCTCATAAGTGTTCTATAAGTTGAAAAGCAAAAATAACTATCTTCTAGTATAATTACATGATGTACTTTATTTTGATTCAAAACAAAAACTATTTTTTGATGTTTTAACTCATATAGTAAGACAAACGAAATAGGCTTTGTGCCTTTAATAAATAATTACTCATGAAAAGCTATCTGATTGGACTATTAAGTATTTTAATCTTCGGTTGTACTAATCAAACTGAAGAATATCCCTCTCCTTCATATAATTCTACTACTACTGCTACAGTACTTAATGAAAACATCCCCACTCGATCTTTAAACATTTTAGCTTTAGGAGACTCCTACACAATTGGGGCTAGTGTTCAGAAAAAAGACCGTTGGAATGAACAGTTAAAAGCACAATTAGAATCAAAAGGATATTCTATTGGAGAAGTAACCTATATTGCTCAAACAGGTTGGACAACAAAAAACCTTATAAACGCAATTGAAGCACAAAAAAACACACTTTTAACTAATTACGACCTTGTTACTTTATTGATTGGGGTTAATAACCAGTATCAAAGAATTAATTTTGATACATTCCTAAACGAATATCCACAACTTTTAACTACAGCAATTAAATATGGTAACAATAACCCTGATAATGTTGTTGTTCTTAGTATACCAGATTACGGAGCAACTTATTCAGCACCATCACCAAGTATTTCTACAGAAATAGATAAATACAATTCTTCAAAAGCAAATTTGACTTATGCTGAAGGAGTTCGTTTTTTTAATATTACAAGTATCTCTAAAATGGCAAAACAAGATCGTACGTTAATTGCTTCAGATGGTCTTCATCCTTCGGCAAAAATGTACAGGTATTGGGTAAATGATATTATAGATGATGTTTTTAATCAGTTACTTGAACCTTAGAAAATAGAATATCTTGCTACGTTATTTTCTTTTTAATTTAAAAATGAAGTCTTCTAAGTGTGCTGCAAAATTTTCCCAAGACATTTCTTTTTTTAACTCAACAATCTTTGATTTATACTGCTGAGGATCATTAATAAAAAAAGTATCAATACCTCTTTTTAAGTCTTCTACAGTAGCAGAAGGAACAATTTCTCCTGTCTCTCCATTAATTATAAGTTCTTTTAAACCACCCATATCTGTTGCAATTAATGGAACTTCAAAATGTAATGCAATTGATGTGATTCCACTTTGAGTAGCAGATTTATAAGGTAACACACAAACATCTGCAACAGAAAAATAATCACCAACTTCTTGATCTGAAATGTACTGATTGAAGATATGAATTCGCTCCTTATTTCTATTCTCTTGTATAAGTTGCATGTAACTATCAAAAGAACCATAAACCTCTCCTGCAATTAGTAATTGATATGAATCGTCGAGTTGATCAAATGTTTTAATAAGAATATCTAAACCTTTGTACTCTCTTATAAAGCCAAAAAACAATAATGTCTTTTTATCTGATTCCACACCTAATTTTAGTTGAGCTTCTTCTTGGTTCTGTGGATCGCCAAAATGATTATATAATGGATGAGCTCTTACCAAACTCGGTTTTTCAGACTCATAACTTCTTAAATCTTTTTCAACAACATCGCTCATTGTAACAAAACAATGATGTTGATTTAAGTAGTATTTTGTAAAAGGTTTATCAAAAAAACGACCTTCGTGAGGAATTACATTATGCAAAATACTTAATGTAATACAATCTTTTTTTAATAATTTAGCTACTGTACCTACAGATGGGCCAAAGAACGACATCCAAAATTGAGTAATTAAAACATCAGGTTTAAATGCTTTTATTTTTTTGGCTGTAGTATAATAAGTGATTGGATTAATGGAGTCCAAAACTTCTTCAGATGCTATTTTTTCTACATTATCTTCTTCTGTAATGTATTGTGACTTTCCTGGAAATAAAAAATCAGGATATTGTCTAGAAAAAGTAAATGCTTTTACAACATGTCCTTCTTTTTCTAAAGCTGATAAAAGTGCTGCCCCATAAGTGGCAATTCCACCTCTTAACGGATAAAAGGTAGAAAGAATAGCAATCTTCATAATCTAATTTAATTAAAGCAATTATTGATTGTACTCAACTCTTACTCTAAATTCTTCGTTTACAACTCCAATTTTCTTTGCTACCTGCTCAGAAATCTTAATAATCACTCCATCTGCAATACTTTGATCTGGCAAAGCGGCTACCACTCTTACAATTGCTTCTTTATCATTATTTGGATTAATAACTTTTATATAAGAGCCAATTGTTTCTTTTCTATGCAGTGCCATTAGCTTACTTGTATTGTTAGGTAAATCGACAATAATACCATTACCTCTCTCTACTTTTTGCATTGGAATATCATAATCTTCTGCTTCTTGAACCGTTAAATCTGCATAGGATTTTGATTGTACTTTCTTTGCAGTTTCATCTACCTTATTTACTTCACCTGTTAAGCTAACTACAATTTGCTGATTCTCTACTAACATTTGATCTGGTAAAAATCCATTCCAAACAGCCAAGCTATCAACAGGTACTTGATATATGTACGCAACTTGACGAAGTGTTTCGCCATCTTGAGCTGAATAATAAATAGCTTCTTTAATTACTACATCTTGAGCTGGAGTAATTTTTATTGCAGGTATTACTTCTGTTGCTGGAACATTGTAAGGATCTTCTTCTGCACCTTTTTGAGGAATTGTAAGCACTTGTCCAATTTTAATAACATTATTCTGAATATTATTAGCGTCGACAATTTCTTTTACAGACACATTATACTTTCTAGATATTGAAAATAAAGTTTCTTGATCTTGTACCTCGTGTGATACTGTAGTTTGTGCGTATGTAGCTACAATTGGAAGAATGAAAAAATAGAGAAAAAAAAGTAATACTCTCATGTTGTATGTTTCCTATTGATATTTATGCTAGGGGAACTGCATTCCAAATTTCTTTATCCTTAATATAGAGAAGCATATTTTCTACTACAAAGAAACTATCCATAATCTGTGCTTTTACAGCTACATCCATAGTATCCTCGTAGATTACATCTCCGGATAAATTACAAATTAATAGTTTTCTACGAAGTTCACCACTACTATTTTCTAAGAACACAAAAATAATTTTATCATTGCTCTCTAAATAATGAATATCTCCCTCTTCAACTATGTAATTTTTTGAACCTAAAAACTCCGTTAATGTTGAATTATGAGAAACCTCTTTTGAATAAACTATAGGTAAAGTAAAGTTCTCGGCACTTACTAAGTCTATTGGATCTTCTTGATTATCTTCAATAATTGCAGCTTCTAAAATATCTAATTTTATCAGGTTACTGACTTTAGGAATACTACTTTCTGCATCAAATCGAGAAAAATACAAAAAGCCATCTTTCACACCTGCCATAGATACCCACCAAGAATCATCTAATTGTAGACCTTCCCACAATACTTTTCCTGATACTACATTCAAAGCTGCAAAACTTACTTCTTTTCTTTCTCCATCACGCATCTCTAATAATATTACCTTTAAAGACGCTGAATACATTACGCGCCAGATAAGACCGTGTGCTTTAAAAGAATAGTTTAATTGAAGTTTATCCATATCTTATTTTCTGTATTTTGATAGGCTCAAAGATCACTATTTATCACAGACTACCCAAAAATATTTAAGAAAATGAAACCAATTTTAGAGCTTATCAAGAAGTACAATAAATTAAAATTTCAATTCTCTTTTTACACTTCCATTTTCTAAATTTTATTCCAATAGAGCATTAATGTAAAAGCAGAAGAATCTCATCATTTAATGAAGAAATACGTATCTTTATAAGATAATCGAGAAAAAACAAAACCGATTAAGCCAAATATAGTTTTATAATAAACAGCAAAACTTACTCGAATAGCATGAAACAATTCGTTCATTATATATTATTAGGTTTATTACTATTTAGTAGCCTAAACACATTTGCAGAAGATAAAGACCCCATCGTTTTCGAATTTGCATTACGTGCTGAAATTGACCCAAGAACTTCTAGATTAGTAGAAAATGCACTCAACGAGGCCACTGAATTAAATGCAGATTATGTAATTATTGATCTTGATACTTACGGCGGTGCTGTAAATGATGCTGATAAAATTCGTCAGTTAATTTTAGATTATCCAAAACCAATTTTTGCATTTATCAATAAAAATGCTGCAAGTGCTGGAGCATTAATATCTATTGCCTGTGATTCTATCTACATGGAATCTGGTTCTAATATTGGAGCAGCAACTGTAGTTATGGGTGGATCTGGAGAAAAAGCTCCTGATAAATACCAATCATATATGCGTTCAATGATGCGCTCTACTGCTGAAGCAAATGGAAGAAATCCACAAATCGCTGAAGCAATGGTAGATCAAGACCTAGTAGTTGAAGGTGTTTCTGAAGAAGGTGCAGTTATTACATTTACTACTACTGAAGCTATAAAGCATGGATTCTGTGAAGCAGAGGTGACTGGAGTTAAAGAGATTTTAGAAAGAAACAACATTAGTTCTTATGAACTTAAAAAATATACTCCTCCAACAACAGAATCTATTATTTCATTGTTTTTAAACCCTGCCATAAGTAGTATTCTGATATTAATAATTTTGGGAGGAATCTATTTTGAGCTTCAATCTCCAGGAATAGGATTTCCTATTGCAGCAGCTATACTTGCTGCTATTTTATATTTAGTACCCTATTACCTAAATGGTATGGCCGCAAATTGGGAGCTAATAATAATTGCCGCAGGTCTCGTATTAATAATGCTAGAAATTTTTGTTGTTCCTGGCTTTGGCATTACAGGAATTTCCGGAATTGTTAGTTTAATTTTAGGACTTACATTGGTAATGCTAGATAACGACTATTTCGATTTCACTTTTGTTTCTACTGACAGTATTGCCACCTCTTTAATTAGCGTTACATCTGCTATTTTTATTGGCGGAGGAGGAATCTTCTTGTTCGGTCATAAATTATTGGATAGCCCAATGTTTAATAAAATTGCTTTAGAAGATACATTAGATAGTTCTGCGGATTTCTTGGTTACCTCTTATGTAGGTCTTACAGGACTTGCCTATACAGTTTTAAGACCAGCAGGAAAAGTAAAAATTGATGATCAGGTATATGATGCCACTACAGAAGGTGACTTTATTTCTAAAGGAACTCCTATAGAAGTAGTTGAGCAAAGTGGTTCTACACTAAAAGTGAGAACAATAAGCTAAAAGTCATCTATTAAAATAATAAAAAAGGTCTAAAACGTGTTTTAATTACTACGTTTTAGACCTTTTACTTTATTTAAAGAAGAATGATTATGAACATCAAAAATTAATTCTAATCACATTTTAACTGCTACAGTTAGCAAGAACAACAAGAACCTTGAGACTTATTATCTAAACCTTTAACATCTACACCACATTTTATTGCTTCTTTTAATTTGGTAAAAGCTTCTTGTATTGTAGATAATGTAGATGCGGTATTCAATCTCATGAATGAAGAATGATTATCTCCAAACCAATTTCCGGGAGTTAATGCTAGATTTGCTTTATCTACAACTAAATGATTTAAAGCATCTTCAGAAAGATTTAAACTACTAAAATCTAACCAAATCTGGTACGTTCCTTCAGGTTTAAATAACTTTACTTCTGGCAATTCCTTTTCAACAAAATCCTCAATCCAATTATTTGTCTTTTGTAAATAAGCTAATAATTCGTTCAGCCAATCCTCCCCTTGAGTATAAGCAGCAATTGTAGCATAAGCAGATAATGCATTTCCATGATCAAGGTACATACCTGTAATAACATCTTTCAATTGCTTGTGTATTTCCTCATTCGAGATGTATAAATACCCATTAGAAATACTGTGCATACCAAAAGTCTTTGCTGGCGATCCGATTACTGCAACATGTTTATTTAACGTATCTAAAGATACTATACTCGTAAATTTTGATGGCGAAAAAATTATATCAGAATGTATTTCATCGCTAATAATTGTAACATCATATTGATTAGCCAATTCTATTAATTTTGTCATTTCTTCTTTCGTCCAAACACGTCCAACAGGATTGTGCGGATTACAAAGAATCATCAACTTTACATTCTCATTTTTAAACTTTAATTCTAGATCTTCAAAATCAATAGTGTATTTTCCTTCAATTATTTTTAAAGGATTTTCTACTACTTCTCTTTTAGCCGACTTTATTACTTTAAAAAATTGATGATAAACAGGAGTTTGAACAACTACACCTTCACCTTCTTTAGATAATTCTCTAACTAACAATGAAATTCCCGTAAGCACACCGGGTACTTGTAAAAATGCTTTTGTATTTAAATCAAGTTGATTTCTTCTAAAGTTCCAGTCTTTGATGGCTTTAAAAACATCTTTTTCTATAAATTCATAACTATAAATGCCTCTTTCAACAAGGCGAGCTAATTCTTTTGTTATTGGTTCAGCTACTTTAAAATCCATATCAGCAATCCACAAAGGGGTTACCTCTGTGCTTCCAAACATAGATTCTAAAAAACGCGGATTACTTTTAGCAAACTTATTTTTTACTTCGTGCTTAATATCTAATAAACTCATATCTTTTTTATGTTATAATCACCTTATTTTTCATAGTGTATATACACCTACGGTTATGAAACAAACTTGTTGTTTTATTTTCAATCAGCCTATAGACGATAAACAAAAAAAAAGACGCAAAAATTTATTAGTCACAAGTATCATCACACTTTTTTGGTTTACATTCTAAGACATCACCATAAATATCCGTAGTAATATTGCAGCATTTATCATAGGTTGCTCGTAACATTTGCCTACCTCTTTGAACACGTGATTTAGCACCTGAATATGATATTTGTAACCTCTCTGCCAATTCTTTCTGAGGTACTTTTTCAATATCAGATAGAATTAAAGCATCTCTATATTTCGGTGGTAAGGTATCTATCATAGGATGCATATATTCTATTACTTCTGAATTTAAATCTTCTTTTTCGAATTCTTTTTCTTGAAAAAAATCATCAGATGGCATATCAAATTTATACTGTCGAAAATGAGATACTATTTCATTTCTAGTTATCTGATAAATCCAAGAGACCAATTTATTCTTATCTTTTAGTGTATCAATTTTAGAGAAAACCTTTAAAAAAACTTCTTGTACTATATCTTTAGACAGCTCTTCATCTTGGGTTTTGCCTTTGACGAAATTAATTAAACGATCATTCATCTCATTCCAAACCGATATTAATTCTGTTTCCATAATTCTAGCATTTACTTTATCTAGTAACATATATACGTAAATAATTCTTCAAAAGGATTACTAAAAAATGAATGATTGCAACATTCTATAACTTTAATTAACCCATACAACTTGTTTTAACCTCTTAATCAATTGTCATTTATAGAGATAGATAAAAGAAGAAAACTGAATTGAAGTCATGAAGAAATTACTTAAAAAGTTGACAAAAACACAATGGTTTAGCCTCTTAATAATCATTTGTTATTTGTGTTGGGAATTTATTTTCTTAACTCATTGGAAGAATAACACCGAAGGGCCACTTATACGAATTGACCTTCTGTTTATCTATCCTTTTATTGGTTGCTTTGTAGTGATATCATTTATTCAATTGATAAATAAGTTATTTAATAAGTAACAAAAACATTTATTTATTTGATTAGTTTTCACTAATGATCTATTAACAACAAAGGGAGACCACATTAAATATCTTACTATTTAAATATGACTCCCTTCTACTCTATTCATCAATACAAATTATTACTCTTATCTTTTAAAAGAATCTATAATGGATTCTAATCAATAATTAACTATCCAAACCAATTATAATATTTTGAGTTTTCATTTACTTTCTATTTAATGATACTACAAAAGTAAAGTACTGTAACCTCTCAAAATTGTATATTTTAAACAACTCACATTTAAATTAGTACTTGATCTAAAAATAATTTGATTGTTCTAAGACAAAAGAAATATTAAGAAAAAAAATAACTTTCTTATCTCCTTAATAAGATAACTTTACAATCACTATTAATTAATTGACTCAAAAAATTATCAAATGAAAAACTATTTATTCATCATCCTATTAGCATTCGAAGTTATGGGTTGTAACTCTGAAAAAGCTATATTAAAAGATAGTCAATACTCTCCTGCTACAATTGATGTTAAAGGTGAAAAAGCATTTGTAAATGGTATCCTAGGAAAAACATTTTACCATCGTCTAACAAAAACATTAAAGAAAAACCCTCAGATAAACACATTAATTTTACAAGAAATACCTGGCTCAATGGATGATGAATGGAATTTAAAATCTTGTTATCTAATTTATAAAAAGGGGATTACTACAGAACTATTAGAAAATTCTGTTGTTGAATCTGGAGGAGCTGACCTTTTTGTTTCAGGTAAAAAAATAATTATTGCAGAAGGTGCTAAAATTGGTGTACATTCTTGGGCTGGTTCTGAAAAAGCTGCAATAGAATATCCTAAAGACCATAATGAACACAAGATTTTTTTAGACTTATATAAATCTGTAGAAATTGATACATCATTCTATTGGTATACTTTAAAAGCTGCTCCTGCAGAAGACATCCATTATATGACAGACGATGAGATTAAAAAATATCTAGGAGATAAAATCAAATAACAATAAAGACTATTAAACTTTACATCTCTAAAACATAAGGCTTAATTAAAGTATGGAAATTACCTCTCATAATGTAAATCATTACCCCGACCTAATAGAACGTCTTTGGATTATTGATAACAAAGAAGAGGATACCGATATTATCACACCTCCTAGTCAGTATGTCAATATAATTATTCCTTTAAATCATTCAACTTATACATACAATGGAGAAGTAAAACAAACTCCTCAAATTGAAGGATTAAGTTTACAATCTTCTTGTATTCATTATCCAAAAGGAAGTCGATTTATAGGAGTTCGCTTATACCCTCATGGATTACATTCTTTCTTAGATATTCAAGGACAAGAAATCATGAATAAAAGTATAGACTTCTACCCAACTTTAGATGTTTCTATATTTAATAAGAGCAGTACTGATGTAGAAAGATTGAACAATATCTATGATCAATTAAAAAAGATGTTCATTCAAAAAAATTATAATGAAGCTAATCTAGTACGTGAATATTATCAATATTTCAGAAAAACAGAGTCGATGATTTCTATCGATGAGTATTGCAAAGAGCACAGTACCAACTATACTTCTTTAAACAGATTATTTTCTAAAATTATAGGTTTATCACCTAAACGATTTGAACGCTTAATAAAATTCAGAAGGTCTCTATGTGATTTAATTGATAGTGAAGAAAGCTTAACCAATATTGCTACAGATTCAGGGTATTTTGATCAGGCACATTTTATAAGAGAGTTTAAATATTTTTTAAATAGAACTCCTTCTGCTTATCAAAATTTGATAAAAACTGCAGATAAAGAAACCAATATTATTAATTATAATTTTAGACTTTTTTAAAGTGTTTAAAATATACAATTTCTAGCAGCAATGATCTATTAATTTTGTTACATAATCAAATGAAATAAAATTATGAAAATAGAACATTTAGCAATTTGGGTACGTGACATTGAAAAAATGAAAGACTTTTATATTAAGTACTTTGGTATGAAAAGTAATGATTTGTATGTCAATCAAAAAAAACAATTCACTTCTTATTTCTTATCTTTTGATGATTCTCCAACTAGAATTGAACTTATGACAAGACCTGATATTATTGCTCTAGAAGGAAGTCATGGAACAGCTTTTGGCTTAACTCATTTTTCAATATCAGTAAGCAATCGTGACATCGTTGACAATCTAACGGAAAGATTTCGTGCTGACGGATTTAAAATTTTAGGCGAACCTAGAATTACAGGCGATGGTTATTATGAAAGTGTAGTGGCTGATCCTGAAGGTAACCGTATTGAAATTACAGATTAGTTATTAGAGGTAATATATTTTGAAGTAAAAGTCATTACTTTAGAATATATTACTTTTTAAAAAAAATCACTTCTAATAAACACACACTTAATGATTACTCGTTTTATTACAATTCTATTCGTTTTATCAACTCCCTTTTTATCTTGCTCATCTAAAAAAGAGGCACAAAAAGAATAACTTGTTGGAGGTTGGAGTACAACAGAAATTAATCAGGAAGTTAAGAATGCTGTTAATTTTGGTTTAACCGAGATTAGAACTACTTCTCATCTAAAAAAAATTATTAAAGCAAAACAACAAATTGTTAGCGGGATAAATTATGAAGTAGAATTTGAGTTAGAGAATAAAGAAATTTGGACTATAAAAGTTTATAAAGACCTTTCTGGCAACTACTCTCTTCTAGATAAATCAAAACAGAAATAAGTTATAAACAGTAAGTTGGTAATATATTTATTTGTGGGTTTGTCAATTTAAAAGTTATCAACACCCATTTTTTAGTACTCTAGAGGGCGTTTTAAATAGTAAACCATAAAAAATGCCCACTATTTTTATGGTCTCTCTATTATTATTTAGCAAAAATTAGAACTAATACTCCTACTATTTACCCGTTAAGTAGTCGATCTTAAACTTATTCACATTCCTGTTATTCTCTATACCTAAAGATATAAACATAAAACTCTAACAATGTTCTCCATCTTTATTATCATTAATGGATACATATTACTAGTAAATCATTAGAAAAATTTCAGATCAAAAAAATTGGCAGTTGGAATTAGCAAGAATTATTAAAAGAATAGTAGTGTAATCGGTTACTTCTTTTAACTTTATATAGAGAGTACTTACTTCAACTTTTACTCGCAAAAAAAGAATATCCTAAAATCGCTTTACAAGCAAACTGTATACAATAATAAAACACTTATGATTAGTAAAATAACTCCTATTTTACCCTTCTTATTTATGGGGCAAATACTTGTTGGTTGTAATCAACAAACAACACCTAAAGAAGAAGCTGCTGTCACTACTGAAGTACAGAAAATGAAAATGTCTACAGCAATACCTGATGGCATAGAAAGTCCTAATGTAATTAAGTCTAAAACCTTAGGCGATTTATCTTTTTATGACGGTGTTCCTTTACCAAAAACTGTAGATAAAGTATACGATTATCTTGATTTAGTAAATGCCATTGATGCCTATACAAAAGGAATTCAGTTAGCATCTATGGAAGCTATGAAACAAGGTATTTTATCTTTTGGTCCTGCTAATCAGACTGCTTTGCTTTTTGAAGACTTGATGGATTCTAAAGCCTTATTTTTAACTGCAAATACAACGTCTGTATATATGACGTCGTGGTTAGAACTTAGTGATGAGCCTATGGTTATTGAAACACCTCCTGATGTTTTAGGAATTATTGATGATCACTATTTTAAATATGTAGCAGATTTTGGACGTTTAGGTCCAGATAAATCAAAAGGTGGTAAATTTTTAATCTTACCTCCTAATTACAAAGGGAAAGTACCAAAAGGATATTTTGTAAAACAAGCCAATACATATGGTCATTGGATTATTTGGAGAGGATTTCAAAAAAATGGAAGTCCAGCTCCTGCTATTGCAGACACGAAAAAAACATTCAAGGTGTATCCTTTATCTCAAAAAGATAATCCTCCAGCAATGAACTTTATAGATGTTTCTGGTAAAGAGTTCAATACTATTCATAAAATGGATGAACGAATTTATGACGAAATTAATGCTGTAGTTCAGGCAGAACCTTCTTTTGGTGAGAACCCAGAAATTTTAGGATCGTTGGCGGCAATTGGAATTGAAAAGGGTAAAAAGTTTGCCCCAGATAGTAGAATGAAAGAAATTTTAAAAGAAGCTGCTAAAATTGGTAGTGCTATTGTTCGTACAGAAATGGCAAAACCAAGAAGTGAGTATTTATTTAAATTTCCAAATACTCAATGGTTAAACCCATTAGCTTATAAGAGTTATTTATTTGAGCATAATGGAGCACGGTTATTAGATGCTAGAAGTGCTTTCCATTTTTATGCAACAGGAATTACACCTGCAATGTCTATGAAAATAGTTGGAAAAGGATCTCAATATTCTATAGCATATTCTGATAAAGATGGAAATACTTTTGACGGAAGTAAAACATATAAATTCCACGTTCCTGCTAACCCTCCAATGAAAGATTTTTGGTCGTTTACTATTTATGATAATCAAACTAGATCTATGCTTCAAACAGACCAAAGGTTTCCTGGAATTGATAGTAATCAAAAAGGTTTAGTACAAAATGAAGATGGATCATGGGATATCTTCATTGGTCCAAAAGCACCTAAAGGTTTTGAGAAAAACTGGATTCAAACTAACCCTTCTAAAGGATGGAATACAATATTTAGACTTTATGGTCCTTTAGAACCATGGTTTGATAATAAATGGTACCCATCCGATGCTATTTTGGTACAATAAGGCATAAAAACATATCAACAAAAAAGGCATATTGAATATCAAATTTATTCAATATGCCTTTTATATTTTTAGAACTTTTTTATTTATTCAAATCTTAAAGATTCTATTGGATCTAACCTAGATGCCTTTCTTGCTGGGTAATAGCCAGAAATAACACCAACAGCTACACAAACAAAAATTGAGATTATTATCCACACCCATGGTAGAACAAAACTCTCAGATTCTAAGAAAGCTGCTATCACATTCCCAATTCCTGCTCCTAAAAATGCTCCTACAGCACCACCAATTAAACAAATAAAGATTGCTTCTAATAAAAATTGCTGTCGAATAGCAGTAGGTGTAGCCCCTAAAGCTTTTCTAATACCAATTTCTCTTGTTCTTTCTGTAACAGATACCATCATGATATTCATTAATCCTATAGATGCTCCTAAAAGTGTTACTACAGCAATGGCTAAACCTCCTATTCTAAGTGTAAAAGTCATCTGATCAAATTCACTATTTAGCGAATCGTTTCTTTTAATTTCAAAAGAATCAGGTTTACCTAATTGATCTTTTCTAATTATTCGTAAAATCCCTCTTGCTTCACTCATAGCATAATCTAAACCTCTTGGATCAGTTATATTAACTGTGGCTGTATAATTTAATAGCTGTTGAGCTGCAAACTTATTTGCATTCAGTAAAGGAATAAAAACTTGCCTATCTGCATCTCCTTCTCCAATACCTCCTTTTTCTTCTAAAACACCAATTACTCTATACTTTTTACCCTTAAAACCTATTGATTTATCAATCGGGTCTTCATTTTTATCAAACAATTTTAGCCGAACATCTTTAGCAATTATTGCTACATTCTGTCCTTGAGATAATTCTACAGACGAAAATGATCTTCCTTCTTTCAAAGAGTAACCATTATTTGAAAAATACATTTCATCAATACCTACCACACCATAATTAGGTGTAGTTTTCTTAGATAATCTTTTAATTTCCAAAGAACTAGATATTGGTGTCTGAACACTAATTTTTCCCTCTACAGGTAATAATTTCTTAAACTTACGCAGTTGCTCGTAAGTAATTGTATTCTTTTTAGATACTTTCCTACCAAACTTACCTCTTCTACGTGTTAAATCTGTAATTGTGAAATTACTTACACCAAGATCATCCATACCAGAATTAATAGAATCCTGAACTGCATCAATAGCAGTCATTATTCCCACTAAAGCCATAATACCAATAGCAATCATTGCAGAAGTTAAGAAAGACCGAAGTTTATTTGCTCTTACAGAGGTAATTGCCTCTATTATATATGTTATTAAGTACATAAGCTAGATTTCAATTCTTAGTATAGTACAATTGTTTAATGCTAGTAATTTTTTAATAAAGTTATAAACATTACAATGTAATATTTTCTCAATTTAATCACTTTTTAGAGTATTTATCCTCTTTAAACAATTGTAACTTAAATATAGTTTAAAATTCATACAATTACGTTTACTTTCCTGTTAAACCAAATTGTCGTGTCTTTTGCCCCTATTAACAACAGATAATAACCTATACTTTATGAAATACATTATCTCATTATACTTCCTAATTTTAACACAGTTGACTTGCTTCGGTAACTATATTCTCGTTCCAATGGACCAAGAACAAAACAACCATTTAAAAGCTTATGGTGTTACGTTTTGGGTTTTGGAACAAGAGATAGAAGCCGAATGGCTATTAAACTATCGTGGAGGAAGCTTTATGTTTGAAAATGTAGCTCATTTTGAACAAGAACTTGTCATTCGAGGTGTTGACTATACTGTTCTATCGAATGCACAAGCACTACAGATAAAAGAAGAAATTGCTCACCCAGAGTCAAACATGGATATCATGAGACTAGATGCAGTACCGCGTATTGCCGTATATTCTCCTCCATCTAAACAACCCTGGGATGATGCTGTAACATTAGTATTGACCTATGCAGAAATACCCTATGATGTGATTTTCGATGATGAAGTGATGGCCGACCTCTTACCAAAGTATGATTGGCTTCACTTACATCACGAAGATTTTACAGGACAATATGGTAAATTTTATGCCACCTACGGAAGAGAAGCATGGTACATAGAGGCTCAGAATCAATTTGAAGAATCTGCTAGAAAACATGGTTATGATAAAGTATCACACTTAAAAACAGGTGTGGTTAAAAAAATTAGAGATTTTTGTGCAGGTGGTGGCTTTTTGTTTGCCATGTGTTCTGCTACAGATACCTATGATATTGCATTAGCTGCAGAAGGTATTGATATTATAGATTATATGTACGATGGTGATGGTGTAGACCCTGACGTTCATGAAAAATTGAATTATGAAAACACCTTTGCTTTTAAAGATTTTAAATTAAAGCTTGATCCTTATCAATATGAATACTCTGAAATTGATAATCAATCATATGAAAGAGGATTAAGAGAAGAAAATGATTTCTTCGAGTTGTTTGCTTTTTCTGCTAAATGGGACCCTGTTCCTACTATGCTTACCCAAAATCATCAAAGACAAATTAAAGGATTTATGGGACAAACAACTGCCTTTAAAAAACACTTAATAAAGAGCGATGTAATTGTTCTTGGTGATTGTAACTCAGCTAAAGAAGCTCGATACATTCACGGTACTTTCGGTAAAGGTACTTGGACATTCTTTGGAGGCCATGATCCAGAAGATTACAGACACTTTGTTGGTGAGGAACCTACTGACTTGAATCTGCACCCAAGTTCTCCTGGCTACCGATTAATACTTAATAATATTTTATTTCCGGCAGCTAAGAAGAAAAAACAAAAAACGTGATACCATTTAACACGATTCATTTAAGGGTTAGAATTTCGGTTCTAATCCTTTATTTTTTTATATTAGGTTATACACACCAAGTATTAATGATAGAATGCGTAGAATATCTATGCTCTTCATTTTTTCGTTAGTATAGTTTTAACATACTAATTATTATTAACCAACCGTATCTAATTTGGAATTATTGCTCACACTTTTCTTATCTGTATTTAAATTATACATTATTTTAGGAATACTCTACAGTATTTATTTCTTTATTTGGGGAGCAAAAAAAATTGACCCTTTAGTAGCTTCCACATCCAAGTCAACTCGGGTATTATTTATACCCGCAACAATAATTTTGTGGCCTTTACTAATTAGTAAAATTAAAAATGACATCAACTCTTAGACATAATCATTTAATTGTTTGGATAGCCTTACTTTTTCTAATTCCCATAGGAATCTATTTAACTTCCAATACAACGGTTTCTTATTTGTCTGCTATCACTATAAAAAAGCCATTAGAACATCCTGTTACATTTACCATGGATAACGGACAATTGCATGTTCATGTAATTGAAGCTTACAAAGCTCCTTCTGCCCTATTATATATAATAAACAGTAATAATCAGGAAGTTTTTTTAGGTGATATTAGTAGCCGAAATAAATATCAATTCTCATTACCTCAGAATGCTAAGGCTATTTTAGTATTAAATGGAGTTAATAAAAGTACCCTCTTCGAATCTAAATTATAAGCATCAAAATGTCACATGATTATCAAGCAGTACTTTGGAATCCTCAGAAGAAAAAATATGATCAATTTATAGTTCTTGGAGTTATAATTTACTTAGTTTCTTTTGCTACTTTAACCTTATTATTTGATAGTAACATAACAATAGAAACATTAATAATTAGAGCATTTGGATCTTTAGCAATTATCCTGTTACAACTAATTCTAAGTATAGGTCCACTTACAAGACTTAATAGAGGTTTTATGCCTTTACTATACAATAGAAGGCATTTAGGAGTAGTCATGTTTTTAATCGCAACTGTTCATGGAGTATTTTCATTAATACAATTTCATGCTTTAGGTGATAGTTCCATTATTGACTCTCTATTTAAAGCCAATCAAAATTATGCAACTGTTGGGGATTTCCCATTTCAAACATTAGGCTTTTTTGCACTGATTATTCTTTTTACAATGGCATCTACAAGTCATGACTTTTGGAATACCAATCTTGGACCTCGGATATGGAAAATAATTCATATGTTCGTTTACCTAGCCTATTTACTTATTGTATTTCATGTTTTATTAGGGGCTTACCAACAACATCACTCTACCTATCTATTATTTATTGTAAGTGCTGGAAGTTTATGGTTAATTGGTTTACACCTTTATACTGGCTTTCTAGAAGTACAAAAGGACAAAGCATCGAATGCTAACTTAGGGAAAGTTCAGAATGATGGATATTTATGGGCTTGTACGGTTGAAGACATTCAAGATAATTGTGCTAAAGTTATTCAACTTGGCAGTGAACGCATAGCTGTTTTTAAATACGATAATAAAATTGCTGCAGTATCTAATGTCTGCGAACATCAAAATGGACCTTTAGGCGAAGGTAAAGTTATAGATGGTTGTATTACCTGCCCTTGGCATGGATATCAATACAAACCAGAAGATGGTCAATCTCCACCTCCATTCACCGAAAAAATTCACACATTTAAAGTCCGACTAGAAAAAAATAATATCTACGTTTACCCTTCACCACTTCCTAAAGGTACACCTACTTCTCCTGCAATAATTTCCATTTAATTATGAAAGATTTCTACATCGGGTACATCAATAAATTACCCAAAAGCTATAAAATAGCACTAAGCTTTGGGCTGCCTATCTTTTTGATTACACTCTTAGTTACAAGTATTATTTTCAGTACAGAACAAGAACAATTTCAAAATGGTAACTTCGAACTTTCTCAAGAAACAACTTTAGAAGGAATGCTGTTCCAAAAGCCTGTTCCAATGTTGAAAATTGAAGTAGAAAAAGGTTATTTTAAAGATATTCTTTTAGTTGATAAAGGTAAGTTTGGTGCTGAAAGACGATTAACACATTTACCAAAAAAAGAAGGACAAGCAGTAAAAATAAAAGGACATTTGATTTATTATAACGGGCATTCTGTATTAGAGATTGATGAAATAAATATATTAAAAAATAAACTCGAATTTCATGCTTTTAACAACTATCTCGAAGGAATTCATAATACTATAATAGGAGAAATTGTAGATCCTAAATGCTACTTTGGTATCATGAAACCTGGTTTTGGTAAAATCCATAGATCCTGTGCTATACGATGCATTTCTGGTGGAATACCGGCCGTTCTTGTTCATAGAAATAATGAAGGGCAAGAAACTTATTACATCATTTCAAGAAAAGACGGCACAAAAGATAATAGCGATTTATTTAATTTAATTGGTAAGACTGTACAGATTCATGCTAAAATAAAAAAAGGTAAAGATTGGAATTTCTTGGAATTAGATGAAAGGTCAAAAAAATTAATTATTAATGAACAAGGTTATTCTTATCACCCTATAACAACCACACCACCTCTAGAAACTGTTGTCTGTAAACATTAAAATTAATTCAGATTACATAAAAAAAGTCCTGCTCAGCATACTGAACAGGACTTTTTAACTAAACTAGATGTATATACTACCAATCTGGCTTATTTCTATCGTTCTTATTCGATTTCTTTTTCTTCTGTTGGAAGTACTGCACTTCATTATTTTTAAGAGCATCTAAAATCATTTGAGCTTGGCTTGCAGGCATTTTTATTTCTTCCATACGTTCATCAAACTGTTGTTGCTGCTGTTCTTGCTCACGCTGTTCCCTTTCTTCTTCAGTTTCCTCACCTTGCTCACCTTGTTGTTGATCTTTCTGTTCCTGATCTTGTTGCTCTTGATCTTTTTGATCTTCACCTTTCTGATCTTTATTTTCTTGATCTTGTTGGTCTTGCTGATCCTGTTGATCTTGTTGCTCCTGATTTTCTTCTTGATCTTTATTCTCTTGATCCTCTTTATTTTGATCTTTATTTTCTTGATCCTGCTTGTCTTTATCTTGATCTTTTTGATCTTCGTTCTGATCCTTATTGTCATCTTTATTTTCCTGATCCTGTTGATCTTGCTCGTTTTTCTGTTTTAAAAGCATTTCATAATCATAACGAGCAGCTAAGTTTTGAGGATCATGCTTCATTGCTGCTTTTAAGAAAGCAAGAGCAGGTTTTATTTCTTTCGCTTGAGCTTTAATTACCCCAAGTTGTTGGTTAGCAATTGATGCAATTTTCTTATTTGCTGAATTTTGAATACTTGCATAACGTTTTGTTGCATTTTCAGCATCTTCTGATAAAAAGTAGGCATGTCCAAGATCAAGCATTGCTGCATCATCTTGAATATTCATTGAATCTAATAGATAAGTATATTCTTCGATCGCTGTTTTATAATCCTCGGCTTTAAAAGCAGACTCTGCAGTAGACTTACGTGCATTAGCTTTAGCAATCTTACCTATTCCATTATTATCGGAATATATATTTAATACGATAAGTAGTGATAAAATCGTATACATAAAAGTGTATGTGTTAAAAAATCTTATAGAAACATCCTTTAATACTGAAAGACGTAAAAAACCCGCTCAAAGAGCATTTTTTACGTCTTTCATGAATGAATCATCTATTCTAACTGATTCTTAGCAAACAATCAAGTTTTTTAAACAATCTCGCCATATAAATCAAATGGTTCTGCACTAGTAATCTTTACATCTGCAAAATCACCTAAACGTACATGATTCTTTTCTTCTACAGGTACTAATACTTCATTATCTACCTCAGGAGAATCGTATTCTGTTCTTCCTACAAAATAACCACCTTCAATTTTATCAAATAAAACACGGAATACTTTCCCAACTTTTTCTTGATTAAGCTCAGCAGAAATTTCTTCCTGAATTTGCATAATCTCATCTGCTCTTTCCTGTTTTACATCTTCTGGAATTGTATCTTCCATGTCGTCTCCTGCATGAGTATCTTCTTCATGAGAATAGGTAAATACACCTACGCGCTCAAAACGCATACGCTCAACAAAATCCAACATTTCTTCAAACTCTTCTTCTGTTTCACCAGGGTGACCAGTAATTAAAGTTGTACGAATAGCGATATTAGGAATTTTTGCACGGATATCGTTAATCAATTGCTCTTGTTTTTCTCTAGATGTACCTCTACGCATACGTTTCAACATCTCTGTTGAGCCATGCTGTAAAGGAATATCAAGGTAATTAGCGATATTATCACGCTCTTTCATTACATCAATTACATCCATTGGGAAGCCCGTTGGGTAAGCATAATGCAAACGTATCCATTCTAAACCTTCAACATCTGATAATGCTCTTAGTAAATCTGCTAAACGTCTCTTTTTATAAATATCAAGACCATAATATGTTAAATCTTGTGCAATAAGAAGTATTTCTTTTACCCCTTTCGCAACCATATCTTCTGCTTGTTTCACCAATTCTTCTATTGGTGTTGAAACGTGTTTTCCTCTCATTAAAGGAATTGCACAGAAAGAACAAGGTCGGTCACAACCTTCTGCAATCTTTAAATAACCAAAGTGTTTGTCTGTAGTAAGAAGACGCTCACCCAATAATTCTTTTTTATAGTCTGCATTTAAAGCTCTCAACAAATTTGGAACTTCTCTTGTACCAAAAAATGCATCAACTTCAGGAATTTCGTTTACTAAGTCTTCTTTATATCTTTCTGATAAACAACCAGAAACATATACCTTATCAATTAATCCTTCTTTTTTAGCATCTGCATAACGTAGAATCGTTTCAATAGATTCTGTCTTTGCATGCCCAATAAATCCACAAGTGTTGATTAAAGCAATATTAAACTTATCATCTTCAGCTTCATGAACTACATCAATGCCATTACCTTTTAACTGTGTCATTATTACCTCAGAGTCTACAATGTTCTTAGAACAACCGAGTGTAATTATATTGACTTTATTTTCTTTAAGTGTCTTGGTTTTCAAGAGATTACTCGTTTCGTGATTTTACTTAACTTCGAACTGCAAAAGTATTGCTTTCCTTTGTGGTTAGCAACCAAAACTTTAAAGAGATGTAAATCATTTGGTAACCTTAAGAAAAAAAGATGTAAAACTCCTCAATAAGTCAGATTTGAGAGGGAAGATCTAATAAAAAATAGATATTTTTGTAAATTAAAGTATTAACTCATGATTCGAAATGACTATTTGTCTAAATAGTCTATTATTCCATAAAGTATGAAGCTCTTCGAGCAAGATAATATTAAACGTGAAAAAAAAGAGCACATCTCAGAGGCTACCTTTATCCCTGTTATGACTCTTTCTGTAATCGCTATTACTTTTTTAGTAGGCATCTGGTCTATTAAAGAATTGAGCGATTATAAAACTGATGTCGAAAAATTAGAGCATGAGTTTACTGAAAAGCAAAAGAGTGTTACAATAAATGAAGTAGAAAATGCCTTTAAGTATATCAAATACTTAGAAAATAACACTGAGAACACTTTAAAAAAGACATTAAAAAATAGAGTTGATGAAGCCTATCATATTGCTTCTAATATTTATGAGAGAAACAAAAGTAGATACAGTAAAAAACAGATTATAAATCTAATAAAAGACTCTTTATACCCTATTCGGTTTAACTCCAATAGAGGTTATTACTTTATTGATCATATTGATGGATATTCTGTAATGAACGTTACAGACCCGAAAGCAGAAGGTAAAAATATTTTAGATTATCAAGATGCTAGGGGAAACTTTTTCATTAGAAAAGAATTTGAAATAGCAAAAACAAAGGGTTCTGGTTATTTTGAATACTACTGGCGTAAACCTGGACAAACTGATGCTACTCAATACCCAAAAACTTCTTACTTAAGATACTTTAAAGAGCTTGGCTTAATTATAGGAACAGGGGAATACATGGATAATGTTACCTATGACATGCAACTAAAAGCATTAGAAAGAATGTCGGCTATTCATTTTGGTGAAGATGGCTATTTGTTTGTAAACAAAAGAGGTAATCCTCTTCTCATGGGATGGAAGTTCTTTCAAGAAGAAAAAAAAATTAGTGATAAACAACTTAGATCGTTACCACTAACTACTGAAAAAGGAGATACAACTTACTTCCAAGATATCCCATCGCATTTGATGAATAAAAATCAAACGGGTGGCTTCTATTATTATAATTATAAGAAACCTACTACTAACGAGGTTACTAAAAAGTTTTCTTACATATTATATTTTAAAGAATGGGATTGGACAATTGGTGCTGGAGTTTATTTAGATGCTTTAGACGATCAAATTGCCACCAAAAGATCTTTACTCATCAACGAGCTTACCACAGAGTTATTCCGTATTCTATCTTTATCTACCCTTCTTATTGCTATTCTTTGGTGGAGGCTAAGAAAAGTTGCAACAGGTATTACAAACAATATTCAAGAGTTTGCCACTTTCTTTGATGATGCCTCTAAAGAACATGTGAAGATTAATAAAGATCGATTAGCTTATGCCGAATTTGACCATTTAGCGGGTTTAGCAAACAAAATGCTTGATGATAGAGAAACAGATAAGAAAAAAATCATTGAGGCTTATCACGAAATTCAAACATCTGAAGAAGAACTTAGACAACAATCTGAAAGCTTGCTGTACACTAACCAAAAACTAGAGGAAGCAATGCAAGAGGTTAAAGCTGCACAAGTACGATTAATTAATTCTGAAAAAATGGCTTCCCTTGGTCAATTAACTGCAGGAATTGCTCACGAGATTAATAATCCAATTAACTTTGTATCTTCAAATGTTCAACCTCTTAAAGATGATATCGAAGATTTATTAACGCTCTTAAACAGTTGTAATGATCTTACGAAAGAATTTGAGAGTAAAGAAGCTTTTGATAAAAGAGTGAATGAAATTAATGATTTAGCAAATGAAATTGAAGTTGAAATCATTACAGAAGAAATTAAACAATTAATTAACGGTATTGAAGAAGGGGCTTTAAGAACGAAAGAAATTGTACTAGGTTTACGCACATTTTCTCGTTTAGATGAGGATACTTTTAAATATGCTAATATTAATGAAGGAATAAACTCTACACTTACAATTCTTAATAATAAGGCAAAGAAGAAAAATGCTGTTATTAATAGTGAGTTGCAAGATAAATTACCAGATATAGAATGTTTACCAGGTAGAATTAACCAGGTTTTCATGAATATTATTAATAATGCAATTCAAGCAGTTGATAATAATACAGGTATAATTACAATAAAAACCAGCTACCAAGAAGGTGATGAACATATATCAATATCTATAAAAGATAATGGTGTAGGAATGCCTCAAGCTGTAATAGATAAAATATTTGAACCTTTCTTCACTACAAAAGATGTTGGAGAAGGAACAGGTTTAGGACTTTCTATTTCATACGGTATTATTCAGAAACACGGAGGTGAAATTATGGTTGCCAGCAAACCAAAAACCGAACAAAATCCTGAATCTTATACCGAATTTACGATACACCTACCAATTGTAGGTAAAAAAGATTTAAAACACGATTATTAGATATATGAGCGATTATCATGTTCCCGTGATGCTTCACGAATGTGTAGAAGGACTAAATATTGATCCTACAAAAGTTTATGTTGATGTTACTTTCGGTGGAGGTGGCCACACTAGAGAAATACTTAAACATCTTACAACAGGTAAACTTGTTGTATTTGATCAAGATCCTGATGCGAAAAAAAATGCTGATGAAATTAATGATGATCGTTTAATTTTCTGTGCAGCAAATTTTAGATATTTAAAGAGATATTTAAGACTACATGGTATAAAAGAAGTAGCCGGTATTTTAGGTGACTTAGGGATTTCTTCCCATCAGATTGATGAAACATCTCGTGGTTTTTCTACAAGAGGTGATGCACCTTTAGATATGCGAATGGCACAATCTGGAACTTTATCTGCTAAAACACTTATTAATGAGTATGAAGAAAGCAAATTAAAGAGCATCTTTAGATTGTATGGAGAATTAACACACCCTCATAAAGCTGCTAGTTTAATTGTACAGGCAAGAGCAAGTGCAGAGATAGAAACTACAGTAGATCTAATGAATGCATTAAGACCTATGGCACCTAGAGGTAAAGAAAATAGATTCTTTGCTCAGGTATTTCAAGCTATTCGTATTGAAGTAAACGAAGAGCTTGAAACTTTAAAAGAAATGATTGAACAAGGAACCGAAGTATTAGAAGTTGGCGGACACTTTGTTATCGAATCTTATCATTCATTAGAAGACAGGTTAGTGAAAAACTTTTTCAAATCTGGAAACTTTGAAGGAACACAGGAAAAGGACTTCTTTGGTAATTTAATTCGACCTCTTAAGCCTACTAAGAGTAAACCAATTACTGCTACACCTGAAGAAATTGCACTTAATAGAAGAGCAAGAAGTGCCAAATTAAGAGTTGCAGTTAAGCAGCCTCCACTTCCTAAGAAGAAGTAGATTTAAAAATTTGACATAAAAAAAACCGTTTGAGTACATCAAACGGTTTTTTTATGCTTATTTCTAAGCTAGAAACTATTTTACTTTTGTAATAACAGCATCTGTAATATCATCTGCACCATCTTTGTAAAGTAACATCTCTACAGGTAATACATATTGGTATCCTTGTGCTTTTGCTACTTCTGCTAAAGCTACTTCAGCTCTTTTACGAAGAGGAGTAATTGCAGCATCCTGACGTTTAGCAAAGTTTTGTTGAGCAGTTTGTTGAAACTCTTGTAAGTTTCTTTGTAATAACTCTAACTCTTGAGCTTTTTGTTGAATGATTTCAGGTAACCAGTTTGATTGGTTTTGTTGGAAATCAGCATATTTAGATTGGAACTCTTGTTGTTGTTGTTGCATAGAAGTATACAACTGATTTTGGTAGCTTTCCAATTCCTTCATTTTTGATTCAAATTCAGGAATAGATCTAACAACACTGTCAAGGTTTGCGTAAGCAAAGATTTTCGTTTGAGCAGAGCTTTCAGTAGCAAAACTCATTAATATAACCGCAAATAAAGATGCGAATAAAGCTTTTAATTTCATTGTTTCTTGTTTGTAAGTCAATAAATATCTTAGGTATTATTGCCCATTCATTTTAGCAATAACTTTACCTGTAATGTCTTCACCGTTTGCATCAATTAAGAATGCTCCAATTCTTGCCATTACACCACGAGCAATTACTATTGAGTAACCACCTTCTTTTGCTACAACTGCAACCTGACCCTCTAATTTTTTCATTAAAGGTTCCATAGCTTCAGCTTGTTTTTTGTTGATACCTTCTTGAGCACGTTGCTGTAAAGCTTGTATCTCTTGTTGTAACTCTTGTAGCTCTTGTTCCTTTGATTGAATCTCTGCAGGGGCTAAAGTTGCTTGGCTTTGCGATAATTGCTGGTATTTCTCCTGCAATGTACGTTGCTTCATCTCGATCTGAGTTTTAAACTGTTTTGCGTAAGATTCAATAATCTTTTGCTGAGTTTTAAACTCTGCCATAGAAGTAATCACACTATCTTCATTGATATAGGCTACTTTCTGCTGAGCCATTGCCACTGAAGATAGCATCATCAACGACCAAAGCGCGAATAACATTTTCTTCATTTGTGTAATTTAATTTCTCTGTTTATACGTAAAATTCTACTTGGGAGAAAATTTTCAATTGCAAAAATATAAATTATCTTGGAGAATCCTCGGGATCGCCCTCATCAAGTTCGTCTAAAACGAAATCTGTGTAATTATATTTAGGATCTGAGTAAATTAAAGTAATATCTGAAGCCTTATCGAAGATAAAATTCAATTTTTTTTGTCTTGCAACTGTTTGACAAGCTTTTGAAATTTTATCCTGAAGTGGTTTCATATATTCCATTCTCTTCGAATATAACAATCCTTCATACCCAAAATGATTAGTTTGAAACTCTCTCAATGCTTGTTTTAATTCAGCAATGTTTTCTAGTTTCTCTGCTTTCATTTCTGGTGTAAGCAAGATTTCTTCATGAGAATAAGCTCTTTCAAGATCGGCAATTTCAGATTTCATATTGTCGAGTTCTTTTAACCACTTATCCGTCAATTTCTTTAATTTCCCTTCAGCCTCATTGTACTCAGGTAATTGTTCTATTATTACCTGTGAATCAATATATCCAAACCTTTGAGCATTCACTAAAGGCAGATTAATGAGAAAGAATAGAGTAATCAAGAGGAAGTTTTTCATATTTCTCCAGTTTAATTATCCTTAAAGATGTTTATATTCTTTATTTTATCAAAGTATAGATTGCTCTTATCAAATGCGTCGTAGTTTCATAAGTTTGCAATGAATGTGAGCTAAAACCTGCCCTAGATGAATATAAAGCGATATCTTCAGCATCTACAAGTGTTGCATCTAAGACACCCCAATCCTCCTTTACGACAACTTTTTTATCATTTGATAACATTCCGACCTTAGAAATTGAATTATTTTTAGGACATTCTATGATTAAACGCCCTCCTTCTTTGAGCCAAGAGTGTGCTTTTTTAATTACTAATTGTTGATCTTCTGGTTTTAATTCTAAAATTCCAGACCACATCCATAAAATAGTATCAATGGAGTTATCTTCCCATTCTAAATCACAAAGGTCTTCATGTAAAACCTTCACTTTAGATGAATATTTCAACTCCAAAAGAGCCACTAGATCACTAACTCTTTCAACAGCAATTACATTTCCTTGAAAATTTTTACGAGATAATGCCTTTAATATTCTTCCGTAGCCTGATCCAAACTCCATTAATGTTGGCGTTTTATTAATAGAATCAAAAACTACATCAAGATCTTCTCCGTTTGCTAATCCAATTTGATCTGCAAAGTTTTGAAACGTATCGAGAGGCATATTTTCATAGAAAGCAGTATTACTATCTTTCACTTGTTTCATATAAATTATTTTAACACAGTAATAGCACTGCATTGAACACATTCATAACGGTTCAAAAATAATGCAAATTGTATAATCAAGTGTAAATATTACTAATTAGATGATTTTAGTAAAAATAAAAGTTAGTTTTTAAATCCTATTAATACTATGAGTACTCATGATACTTGTAATAATCCTTATTTCTAATTTTGTTATTACATAAAAAGACCTCTTTCAATTGCTCGAAAGAGGTCTTTTTTTATTGTGAAAATTAAATCTTTACACAAGTTGCGTTAAAGCATCATTTAATGTGAAACTTGGACGCATAGCTTTAGAAGCCATATCAAAAACTGGGTGATAGTATCCGCCAATTCTTTGTGGTGTTCCTTGTGCATCAATTAATTCTTTATTGATTTTCTCTTCATTACTTAATAACGTTTCCGCCAATTCAGTAAACTGAGCTTTTAAATCAGCATCTTTATCTTGTGCTGCTAATTCTTGTGCCCAGTATAAAGCAAGGTAGAAATGAGATCCTCTATTATCAATGCTACCAATTTTTCTTGATGGCGACTTATCGTTATCTAAGAACTTATCAGTTGCTGCATCTAATGTTTCTCCTAAAATTTTAGCTTTAGGGTTATTAAATGTATCTCCTAAATGTTCTAATGAAACTGCTAAGGCTAAAAATTCTCCTAAAGAATCCCATCTTAAATAACCTTCTTTTACAAATTGTTGAACGTGCTTTGGTGCAGATCCACCAGCACCCGTTTCAAACAATCCTCCACCGTTCATTAAAGGAACAATAGATAACATTTTTGCAGAAGTACCTACTTCCAAAATTGGAAATAAATCTGTTAAGTAATCTCTTAAAACATTACCTGTTACAGAAATTGTATCTTTTCCTTCAATAATTCTTTCTAAAGAGAATTGAGTAGCTTCTACTGGTGCTTTGATTAATAACTCAAGTCCATCAGTATCATGATCAGCTAAATAAGTATTTACTTTCTTGATCAACTCTCTATCGTGAGCTCTATTTTCGTCTAACCAGAATACTGCAGGAACGCCTGTTGCTCTAGCTCTTTTTACTGCCAATTTCACCCAATCTTGAATTGGAAGATCTTTTACCTGACACATTCTAAAGATATCGCCTGCTTCTACTGCTTGCTCAATTAAAACAGTACCTGCTGCATCAACTACTTTTACAGTACCTGCTGCAGACATTTGGAATGTCTTGTCATGAGATCCGTATTCTTCAGCTTTTTGAGCCATTAAACCTACATTAGATACACTACCCATAGTAGTTGGATCTAAAGCACCATTCTTTTTACAGAAATCTATAGTGGCTTGGTAAATACCTGCATAAGATCTATCTGGAATAACTGCTTTAGTATCTTGTTGGTTACCTTCTTTGTTCCACATCTGACCCGAAGTACGGATCATTGCTGGCATTGATGCATCAATAATTACATCAGAAGGTACGTGAAGGTTAGTAATTCCGTTATCAGAATTTACCATTGCTAAATCTGGGCTAGTTGCATAAACTGCTTCAATTGCAGCTTCTACTTCTGCTTGTTTTTCATGACCTTGAATTTTTGCGTAAACATCACCTAAGCCATTTGTAGCAGTAACACCTAATTCAGCAAATAAATCAGCGTACTTTTCAAATACATCTTTGTAGAAAACTTCTACAGCAGCACCAAAGATAATTGGGTCAGAAACCTTCATCATTGTTGCTTTCATATGTAAAGAGAAAAGAACCCCTTGTGCTTTTGCATCTTCTACTTGCTCTGCAATGAACGACTTTAAAGCCGCAACACTCATTACAGAAGCATCTATAATTTCTCCGTCTAAAAGAGCTACTTTCTCTTTTAAAACTGATGTAGAACCATCTGTTCCTACAAATTCAATCTTAACGTTAGTTGCGTTATCAACTGTAACAGATTTTTCACTTCCATAAAAATCACCTGCAGGCATACTTGCTACATGAGATTTTGATGATGAAGTCCACGCACCCATAGAGTGAGGGTGTTTCTTCGCATAGTTTTTCACCGCTTTAGGTGCTCTACGATCTGAATTACCTTCTCTTAAAACTGGGTTTACAGCACTACCTAATACTTTTGCATAACGCTTCTTGATTTCCTCTTCTTCTGCATTTGCAGGTTCAGCAGGGTAATCAGGAATATTATAACCTACAGCTTGAAGCTCGTTAATTGCTGCTTGTAACTGAGGAATTGAAGCCGAGATATTTGGTAACTTAATAATATTTGCCTCAGGCTTTTTAGCCAATTCACCTAATTCTGCAAGAGCATCACCAACTTTTTGCTCATCAGTCAAGTTTTCTGGGAAATTTGCTAAAATACGTCCAGTTAGAGAGATGTCTTTCGTTTCAATCTCAACACCCGCAGCGCTTGCGAATGATTTTACAATTGGTAAAAACGAATAGGTAGCTAGTGCTGGTGCTTCGTCTGTTTTGGTGTAAATGATTTTTGCTTTTGTCATGTCTTACTTTCTTATGTGATAAGGAAACACACGGTATGCTGCCGAAATTTGTTGTTAACTTAATTAGAGATAGTACAATATTAAACGAAATACTGCTCTATTTCCAAGGTGCAAATTTAATAAATGTTTGTTATATCAAAATTAAATTAAGTTGACAGAAGTTAGAAATGTAAAAAAAAATGCTTTAAAGCTCATTTTAGCCTACTAACGGAATTATAAGTACAATTAATTTAAGCGTTTATAGTTAATTATTAATGATTTAATCAATTTCTTTGCTCATTCATCTTATAGATTTAGTAGATTCGTTAATATATGCATGTTAAACAATAACTACTTTTATGAGCTTACAATTAAAAAATAAAATTAAGCAAGACACCGTTTGGCAAGTACTATTAATACTCGCCTACTTCTTCCTTACATTTAATTTTTTTAATGAACGATTTGGAAGTCAATATGCATTGATGAAAACGTTATTATTGATTGGTTCTCAAATATTCATTTGGCAAATCAACATTAATTATCTTCTACCCCAATTGTTACTCAAAAAAAAGAATATTATATATATCCTTGTATTATTTGCAATGGTAATAATTATTTCTTTTCTGTATCAAAAAATTGAACGATATATAATTGATTCTTGGAAACTATCTGTTAGAGAAGAATTAATGTTTCCTTTTGACGACCCTGAATTTAGAAATAGATCTAATAGACCCGGAATTAAAAAATTAAAAAGAGGATTTAAACTATTCGAATCTTCTTATAATTTAATTCTATTTAGTGTGGTTGCATTGGCTTCTACTGCATACAAAATGACTACATACAGCCTTAAACAAGAAAATGAAGCTTCTAGTTTAAGGGAAGAAAAAGTAAAATCAGAGATGGATTTCCTTAAATCTCAAGTGAACCCACATTTCTTATTTAATGTTTTAAATAATATCTACTCACTTTCTTTCCTAAAATCTGATAAAACTCCTGATGTTGTTTTACAACTATCGGATATGCTTAGGTATATGCTTTATGATACGGGAACTGCAACTGTCCCCCTACAAAAAGAAATAGATTACCTTAATAATTTTATCGGGTTACATATTCTTAAAGATGATGCTATTAAAGAAAATATTGCCATCGATTGGGACATTCAAAATAGTAATTTACCTATAGCACCATTGTTATTTGCTCCTTTTATAGAAAATGCTTTTAAACATAGTCATATTGAAGATGAAATAAATGGATGGATCAAAATTTCACTTTCTTCATCTTTAGACGGTCAAATTACTTTCAAGATTAATAATAGCAAACCTTTAAAAAAATTATCAAAAGATAAACAAGGAGGAATAGGTTTGGAGAATGTAAAAAAACGTCTCAACTTGCAATACAAGAATAAACACTCAATGGCAATACATGATTCATCTAAAGAGTATTCCATTATACTAAATATAAACACACAATAAACCATTAAACACATACCACAGAAATGACCACACAGATTAACAACCAACCTTACAAACCTAAACATAAAATTAGGCTTGTAACGGCAGGATCTTTATTTGATGGACACGATGCTTCCATCAACATCATGCGTAGAATTATGCAATCTACGGGTGCAGAAATCATACACCTTGGTCACAATCGTTCCGCACAAGAAATTGTAGATTGTGCAATTCAAGAAGATGTACAAGGTATTGCAATTACTTCTTATCAAGGAGGTCACTTAGAGTACTTTAAATATATTCATGACCTTCTAAAAGAAAGAGGTGCTGACTATATTGGTCTTTATGGAGGAGGTGGCGGCACTATACTTCCGTCAGAAATTAAAGAGCTTCATAATTATGGGATCAACCGTATTTACTCTCCAGATGATGGTAGGTTAATGGGGTTACAGGGAATGATTAATGACATTTTAAAACAATGTGACCACCCTACAGGAGAGAAAGTAAATAAAGAATTATTAAACCTTGAGAAGAAATCTCATCGTAATCTTGGAAGAATTATTTCTGCAATAGAAAATTTCAAATCAGATAATTCGGAAATACTTGATACTATAAAAGAAAAAGCTAACTTATCTAATACCCCTGTTTTAGGGATAACAGGAACAGGAGGTGCTGGTAAATCTAGCCTTGTTGATGAATTAATTCGTCGCTTTTTATTAGCTTCCAGCGATAAGCAGATTGCTATTATCTCTGTAGATCCATCAAAAAGAAAAACAGGAGGTGCTTTATTAGGTGATAGAATTAGGATGAATGCAATTGCTGACAATCGTATTTATATGCGTTCTTTAGCTACTAGACAAGCACATATTGCTTTATCAGAACATATTCAAGAGGTTATAAATTTGATGAAAGCGGCAAAGTTCGATTTAATCATTTTAGAAACATCTGGGATTGGTCAGTCTGGAACTGAAATAATAGATTTTAGTGATGTTTCATTATATGTAATGACTCCTGAATATGGTGCCGCAACTCAATTAGAAAAAATTGATATGCTTGATTATGCAGACATCATTGCTTTAAATAAATTTGATAAAAAAGGAGCTCAAGATGCTCTACGTGATGTCTGTAAACAATACCGAAGAAATCATAATCAATTTGAATTACCAGATGAGAGCACACCTGTATTTGGTACGATGGCTTCTCAATTTAACGATAGTGGAGTCAATCAATTATACAATAAATTAGCAGAACTTCTTAACGCTAAAAGTTCTGCTTTACAATTAACTAAAATTGATCAAGGTTCTTTAGAAGAACGCTACCATATTATTCCTCCCGCAAGAGTTCGTTATCTATCAGAGATTTCTGATGTTGTAAGAAACTACAACCTAATAGTATCTGAACAAGCTGAAATAGCAGATAAATTGTACGGTTTACAAAAAGCTATTGAGGTTATTAAAAGTGATATCACCACAAAAAACGTACTTGAAGGTGCTTTTTCTTCCTTAAAAAAACAACTGGATCATGAAGTTATTGATCTTATTGAAGGGTGGAAAAGTAAAGTAGACGCGTACAATCAAGATACTTTTACTTACCAAGTAAGAGGAAAGGATATAAATGTTGCTGCAAAAAGCACCTCTTTATCTGGCACTAAAATTACTAAAGTTTGCCTCCCTAAATATAGTGGATGGGGAGATATTACAAAATGGGCAATGCAAGAAAATGTACCAGGTGAATTTCCGTTTACTGCAGGTGTATTTCCTTTTAAAAGAACTGGTGAAGATCCAACAAGAATGTTTGCTGGAGAAGGTAATCCTGAAAGAACTAATAAACGCTTTCACTATTTATCTGAAGGACAACCAGCTGCTCGATTATCTACGGCTTTTGATTCTGTTACATTATACGGAGAAGACCCTGCCTTTAGACCAGATATTTATGGTAAAATTGGTAATTCTGGTGTAAATGTTTGTTGTTTAGACGATGCAAAAAGGTTGTATTCTGGCTTTGACCTTTGTGCTGTAAGTACTTCTGTGTCTATGACAATAAATGGGCCTGCAGCAACAATGACGGCTTTCTTTATGAATGCTGCAATTGACCAACAATGTGAATTATATATTCATAAAAATGGTTTACTTGAAGCTACAAAGAAAAAGATAAAAGCCATTTTCAAAGATGGTAAACAACCAACTTATAGAACTGAACTACCATCTAACCACAATGGGCTAGGGTTACTCCTTCTTGGTGTTACTGGAGATCAGGTTCTTCCTTTGGATATTTATCAAAAAATTAAGGCGACAACAATTGCTAAAGTTAGAGGTACTGTTCAAGCTGATATTCTAAAAGAAGATCAGGCACAAAATACATGCATATTCTCAACTGAATTTTCTTTACGCCTAATGGGCGATATGCAAGAGTATTTCACTAAAGAAAAAATTAAAAACTTTTATTCTGTTTCAATCTCTGGATATCATATTGCGGAAGCAGGAGCCAATCCAATTTCTCAATTAGCTTTTACCTTGGCAAATGGATTTACATTCATAGAATATTATTTAAATAGAGGGATGAAAATTGATGATTTCGCACCTAATTTCTCTTTCTTCTTTTCTAATGGTGTTGATCCGGAATATGCTGTCATTGGAAGAGTAGCAAGAAGAATATGGGCAAAAGCATTAAAATATAAATATAAGGCTGCCGATAGATCTCAAAAGCTAAAGTATCATATACAAACTTCTGGAAGGTCACTCCATGCACAAGAAATTGCTTTTAATGATATTAGAACAACTCTACAAGCATTATATGCCATTTATGACAACTGTAACTCATTACACACAAATGCATATGATGAAGCAATTACCACACCGACTGAAGAGTCTGTACGAAGGGCTGTTGCTATTCAATTAATTATAAATAAGGAGCTTGGGCTTACAAAAAATGAAAATCCAATTCAAGGTGCTTTTATTATTGAAGAACTGACTGATTTAGTTGAAGAAGCTGTAATGGCAGAGTTTGATCGAATTACTGAAAGAGGTGGTGTTCTTGGTGCTATGGAAACAATGTACCAACGTTCAAAAATTCAAGAAGAATCTTTGTATTATGAAACACTTAAACACAATGGAGAATTTCCTATAATTGGCGTAAATACATTCCTTTCAAAAAATGGTTCACCAACTGTAATTCCAGAAGAGGTAATACGTTCTACCAAAGAAGAAAAGGATGAACAAATTTATTCATTAGAAAAGTCTCAAGAGTTTTACAAAGAGGAAACGGTAAAAGCTTTAGCTGATTTACAGCATAAAGCTTTGGAACAACAAAATACTTTTGATGCATTAATGGAAGCTTCTAAGGTATGTTCTTTAGGACAGATAACTGCTGCACTTTTTAATGTAGGCGGACAGTATAGAAGAAATATGTAAAATATTAATGGGGAATGAAAACTAATTCATTCCCCTCATTTAAAATCACTTATCCACAACGTGATCTAAGTGAAAAAACTAACTAATACTATCAACTTAATTAATAAACTCTTGGATTACACAAATTCAATTCGATCAATTTTTTGTTCAACATCAATATATTTTTTTAAATAATATCCTAAAACAACAAGCTCACTAAAAGAACCAAAAGCTTGTCTCATAAAATATTCAATATCTATTTTGAATAAAAACACGTTATAAAAAACTATAACCGTTACCATTAATAGCACTACTTCTTTTGTCATTTCTGTAGATTTAAAAGACATCAATATGTAGAGTAAACTTAATGCTCCAGCTACTATTTTTTCTGAAAATGAAGCTTTTTCTACCTGAAGAAAAAGGAGATTTATGATTGCTAATGCAATGAATATATACTTGATTTTATTAGTGATTACACCTAATATTTTTAATTGAGATTGTAACATTTTGCTAAATTTTAAGTAATGAAGAGATACATTACATTATATCTAATCACTTAAAATGTCACCATCATATTCTGACTTTTTCAAAAAAAGAGTAACATAAAATGTTACTCCTTTCAATCTTAACTTTATTTACTCTAAAACTCTCTCAAAGTCTTATTAAAGTCCGAAGCAAATACCTATTTGTGCTCCAGTACCTATATTTCCTTGTATACCAATTTTATCAGAGATGTGATATTTAGCACCCACACCAATACCCCAATGTAAAGCATTGCCTTCTCCAAATTTAAATCCTACATCACCTACTGCGTATACATCCCATTTAGGATTAGTGATATTTAAAACTCTATCGGCATACCATCTAAATCTTGCACCAGCTCCAAAAGAGCTACCTTTTCCACTCCATGACTGATAATCTACAAATGCACCAACTGTAAAATCTCTACCTAGTTGTGCTATTTCATAATCAGCCATAAAGCCTATTGTATTATTAGAAAAACCTGTTGTTAAACCTATATTTAATGTACCAGGACCTTTTAAATTTGCTGCTCCTGCTTTTGTATTATCTTGTGCTATTGTTGCTGTAGAAAAGCCTAATAATAATGTTGAAACGAATACAAATAATAACTTTTTCATAGTAGATATTTTTTAATAATGATAAACTAATTGAAGATTTTAATGGCGTATAGCCTTTGTTCAATTAGTAATATCTCTCTACAAAAAATGTCACCATCAGTTTAATATTTTTTTCAAAAAAAAATCCTTATCTAATTTTATTAGATAAGGATTTTTAGAAATTAATAAAGAACAATTAGTTCATTGCCTCTATTTCCTTCATGTCTTTTAACTTTTGAATTTCTGAGAATTCATATCGAACCGTATTTTTAAACGATCCACCATAAGCAGCTTTTAAGAAATTCTCTGCTTGCTTATAATCTCCAACTTCTTTGTAAACAAGTGCGATTGCAAAATTATACTTTGCTTTTGTAGGAGGATTTATACTTGGGTTATGAATAACCTTTTTTAATTTCTCTGTAGAAGCACCTACTTGCATTAGGTTTTTCTCGCACATTGTTTTAATGAAAATTACATTAATGTTTCTTTCATTTTGTGGTAAAGCATTTTGGAATTCTTCTAAATGAATATATGCTGTAGAATAATCAGCAGCTTGATAATTTAAAATAGCTAATTCCAATAATTTTGCAGAACGCTTTTTTATATCTTTCTCTGCCATTAAAGCTCTATCTTGAGCAGCAATAACCTTTGTTTTATTTGTATGAATAGCTGCAAGTTGTTTTTGAAGATCAAATGCTTCGATATAAGAAGAGTTGATACCTAAAGTAATATCAATCATTTGCTGACTCTTTTCATAGTCCATTACCTCAAAATAAGTATCAGCTAAACTAAAATAGTAATCTTCTCTAAAGATCATAAACATTGCTTCTGCTTCTGAAGTTGTAATTTTATCCATCCATTGGCTTGCTTCAGAATACTTTCCTTGAGAGAAAAGTGCCCAAATATATTGATAGTAGTAACGTTCATTTCCAGAAAGCGGTTCAATATCGCCAATAATCTTAGCCATTAATTCTTCTGCTTTTTCTGGGCTATCCATTTCATTCCAATACATAGCTTCATAATAATCAAGATCAAAAGACTCTACTAAGTTTAATGATCTAACATCATCAATATGAGGTTTTGAAAAACGATGTCTGTTAGCTTGATCAAGAATATCTAAAATTTTTAATTTATATAAATATCTCTGATCAATACTTGGATCTTTTTGGAAAGCAAGGTCATAAAAATTAACCGCTTTAATTGGTTGCTTTCTTTGTGAATATAAATCTCCTAGCATTTCATAAGCTCTAAAATAGCTTGGATCTGCTTGAACGCAACTTTCTAAAGTTGTTATAGCTTCACTAAATTTTGTAACAGCTAAATATGTATTTGCTTTTTTAAAGTAAACACTTCCATCTGTTGGATTTGCTTGAATTGCCTTTTCTAATTCATCTAGAGCTTCTGAATATCGATTATTTGCTAATAAAAAATCTGCAGTCTCTAGATGTGCCTTAGCTTCGCTATTTTGAGCAATACCTTCATTTAGAAAAAATATTGAGCAGAATAACGTAATAATAATATTTAATTTAGATAGTCTCATATATTGTAATGTTGAAGAACTCGTTCTTTTGTACTTGCCTGATAAAAAAGTTTATTGAAAAAATTTAGTAAGACTTTAAGAAATCAACCAGTTGCCCATCAACTCCGTAAGTTTGTAACTGCTTAAGGTATGCTTCAGCACTTTCTCTACTTACAAAATTTCCTGCAAACACCTGATAGGTAATATCACCACTGTATTGATCAATCATAATAAATACATCTTCTATGTTGTATTCATTTACGATGTGACAATGTTCCTGTGCAGATTCTAAATCACCAACATCTGTAACAAGTACAGACCATCGGTTTTTTTCTATCCTCACTCCATTTGGATTGTATAGATACCTATACATTGGATCAAATGAAATGTACTCTGCAAAGTATGTTGTAGGTTCAGCATTTTCGCCATCCTTGTTCTTTATATTAAAGAACCAATAAGCTTGAAGAACATTGAAATTAGAAACATCTTCTGTTCCTTTTACATACAAATAGTACGTATTACCTTGATCTGTTAATTGTCTTGGAATACCTCTCCTCATAGTATAAGAGGTGATTAAGTAATTTGTAACCACTTCTCCTGCAATATGATCTTTAGGAGGCTTAGGTGCAACACGTAAAAAATCTAATTTACCGTCGTTGTTAAAATCACCAAAACTATCAGTTCCTTGAAATAAACTTGAAAAAGAAGTTTGACGAATTGACTGTTTATCTGTTATATCAAATACATTATAGCATCTGTAACGACAATTATCTCCTAAACAATCCTCTCTAAAAGAGATTAGCATAAGGTAACTTTTGCCTAAATAATCAAATTCTTTTGCTTCTAAAACATTTGAATAATTTTGACGAATTGATTTTTCCATCGAACAGAAAAAATTAAATTCTCTTCCATTCAAAATAATCCCTGTAGGGTTAGGATTAAATATGTTATCATACTGTGCTCCATTTACAAAATAAATTTTGAATGGAACGGATGCATCACCATAAATCGTGAAAGTTGTATCACCAACTTCATCCGATGAAGTTGGGAATAATTCACTTTTTACATTTACAGGTTCTTGTGATAAACCTGCAGGGGAATATGTCTGACCTTCGGTAACTTCTTGAGCAATACTAGTTGTTGAACTAACAAATAGTAACCCAATAAATATTAAATTAAATAAATAAAGATTTAATATTTTATTTCTGATAATCATATATGAAGTCTTATAGAATAAATTAACTACTATATTAACGCGAAAATTAACAATTGTTATCGACTAATACATATTTAATTTCCATCAATACTAATAATAGTTAAAATTTATATACGAAAACTATGTTTATAAGGTTAAACCTTCTAAAATTTGAGGTGTAAACGCTATAATTTTAACTCTAAAACTTATACTAACAAATCCTGTTCCGTTTAATGTGTTATATATGTGTACTATTTTTGCTTATTAGTTCGTTAACAGAAAAAGAAGTTTTCTTTATATCAATACTCAGTAAAAATTTAATAGATGAGACTCTTACTTATCGCAGCATTAATATTATCTTATTCTTTCTCTATCAATGCTCAAAATCAATTAGATAGAACAAGAATAATATTTAAATCAGGAAAATATTCGAACTCAACTTCTATAAATGTAGAGATTCATGGTGTTGGCATTACAGAAATGATGGCTAATGGTAATGAATCTTTTACGGGAAGTAGATGGATAAAATTTCAAAAACTTTTTCATTATACACTTTCAAGTGGTGATGGAGTAAAAACTGTTTACTTTAAATTTAAAGATGCAGATGGAAATGAATCGAGTATTTTAAAAAAGAAAATTATTTTAGATACAACACCTCCTCAGAATACGAAAGTGGAGATCGATGTTCCATCAAAATATTTTACAGATCAAAAAAGTTTAAAAGTTGGTGTTATTCTTACAGCCAAAGATGCTAAATATTACCAACTAGGTAACACATCTGCATTCCATGGCAGTAAATGGAGACTTATTCAAGATGATTATGTTGAATGGGATCTTGAAGCAGGTGATGATGGTACACGAAGAGTGTATGCTAGATACAGAGATCAAGCAGGCAATATTACTCCTGTAATTCATGATGAAATTATTGTTGATAGAACTGCTCCTTTTGGTTCTAAATTAACAATCAATGGTGGTGAAAAAATCACGAATAGACAAGATCGAAAAGTTGAATTAGATATATTCTGTAGACAAGCTGATTCTATGATCGTTTCTCAAGATCCTCAGTTTATTGAGCAAAAATGGGAAAAATATTCAATCAAAAAATCTATTAACCTTACAGATGGTGATGGTCTTAAAAAAGTATATGTAAAATTTAAAGACCTTGCAGGTAATATAACACCTACGACAACTTCTACTATTAATATTGATACTCAAGCACCTAAAAATATTGAGTTACAAATAGATAATGGAGCGGAATCTACAACTAATATTAATAAGCTAGTAACGTTACAGATAAAAAATGATGGTGCTAAACTTATGATGGTATCGAATAGTTCATCCTTTAGTGGAGGGCATTGGAAACAAGCAGACACCTCTGTTATTGATTGGAAGTTAAAAGGCGAGACTGACGGTATTAAACATGTTTATATTAAGTTTAAAGACGATGCTGGAAATGTTTCCCGCCCAATAAGAGCTAGTATAGAACTGAAAAGAGGATTTTAATTACATTAAACCTTTCTTTTTCAAGAATTTAAAAAGCCCCATTCTATTGTGAATGGAGCTTTTTTTTTGCTGAAAAATTTTGAAAAAAGTATAATCTTTCATTACTTCGCATTTATCCTATATAATTAGTAGATTAAACAAAAGTAAATACAATATGTCATCGCAGAGCATTATTACACAAGCTTCAGCAGTAACATTTGATCAGCGTGTTGATGAAATCGCGAAGCAGGTGGCTAAATATCATAAAGCTGGTAAGAAGATTTTCGCAAGTTCTTCTTTCCAACCGCAAAGTGTGGTGCTATTAGATATTATCAGTAGAGTTGATAAAACAATACCGATATATTTTTTAGATACAAACTATCACTTTCCAGAAACAATTGCATTTAGAGATCAATTGGCTGAAAAGCTTGGATTAAATATTATTGATATTAAATCTGACATACCAGTTGACAAGCAAGTTGATGAAAATGGTCAGCCATTACACGCTACTCAACCTGATAAATGTTGCCATATTAATAAGGTTGCTCCTTTAGAAGATGTACTACCTCAATTTGACGTTTGGATTAACGGCATTAGAAAAGGTCAGTCTTCTGTTAGAGCACAAATGCAGAAAGAAGAAGAAGGGAAACATGGTATCCTAAGATATCACCCTATTTTAGATTGGGATTCAAAAATGGTTTTCCAATATATAAACGAAAGAAAACTACCATTGCACTCTCTTGTTGCTAAAGGGTATTTTAGTGTTGGATGTTTACCTTGTACAGGAAAAGCTGACCCTACTAAACCTCTATGGTCTGATGACAGATCAGGACGTTGGCAAGGACAACAAAAAACAGAATGTGGTTTACACACTAGTTTATAAACTAACTTATCTAACTAAATGTTATAAATTAAAAGGTCTCTAGTATCAATACTTTGAGACCTTTTTTCATGTCAAAATTATCAAAAATTAGAATTATTTATCCGTTGGTTGAAAATACCATACCGTTGGTTGAAAGCATTTAATTCCTTGAATCTTTTCTTTCATATTTGAAGTATACAAAATCAAAACAATCACTTAAAAAATCTAGTGTCATGAAAAAATTAGGAATAATAGTATTAGTTGCATTTATCGGGTTGGTATCTTTTAAAAGCATAGCTCAAAAAGGAGATCCTAAAAAAAGAGCTGAAGCTAAAAAAGAAATCAATGCATATATGAAAGCGAATATGTTACCTGTTATGCTTGAAAACAGAAAAGAATTTGATACAAAGCTTTCTAAAAAAGAAAAAGCAACTCTTGTATCACTTAGAGAAAGACTTGAAGCCTTAAAAACTAAAAAAAATAGCCTGATGAAAGATAAGCCTTCTGGTGAACCTTCAGAAGAACAAAAAAATGAAATGAAAGCTATGAAAACAGAAATGCGTCATATTATGACTGATGCTTGGGTTATTGTAGACAATCATGAAAGTGACTTAGAGGCTATTAAAACTGCAAATAAGGCTAATGAAGAAAAATGGAAAGCTGACATGAAAGCTATTTTTGAAAAATATAAATCTGAAAACTCAGAAATGGGTAAAAAAGGTAAGCATGGTAAAAAAGGGCATCACTTTGGCAAAATGGATGATAAAAAACCTGTTATGTTTGTCTTAATGGATCCTTCTAAAACAGTTGACCAACTTGCAACAGAAATGGAGCAAAGACAAGATCAAAGAGGTCATAGAGGAGGAAAAGGGCATCATGGAAATAGACACTAAATCTCATCTAAGTAATACAAAAAAGCCACGAATGTAGTATACATTCGTGGCTTTTTTGTAATATCAATTTATATTAATATTCAATATCTGCAACTGCTAAACTCTCAAGTATAGGTTTTACATTAGCACCTACAACTTCTACATGTGCAGGGTGAACTTGGTAACGATCTAAAGCTGCTTTATCTTCAAATAAAGAAAATAAAATTACAGAATAACCCTGAGATCTATCTGAGAAGTTTTTCTTTACTTGAATTTCTTTCAACTCATCAATTTTTCCTGATAATGCTTGAAGAGCATCTATCATTCCTTGAATTTGATCTTCTGAAGCTTCTTCTTTTAACTTAAATAAAACGGTATGATTAATCATCTTGTCATGTTTTTTAGTTCATGACAAAAATAGAAACCTTTTACTCAATAACTAAAGATGTTACTCAATTTTTATTACTGAGCACTTACTTCATTTTCAATTCTACTGTTTAATAGAAGTTCTTCATCTTCATCATCATTAAAAGATAAATTATAAGACGCTTTTGCTACTACAAGACCAGAAGATAACGGTGTACCCTCTACTCGATAAACAATTACAAGTGGAGTTTTAGAGTTTTCTTCAGATACAGAATATTCCCAATCTTCATCGGTAACAAATTCCACATTATTAAAACCATCTGAAGTAATTGAAAGCCCTGCCCCAGCATATAACTCATTCAGTGTTCCTAAATGTTCAGAAAGCTTATTATACTCACTTAATTTCATTTCTCTTTTTTGCTGAAGTGCCACCACCTCATCAAAGTTACCAAGGCGTTCTTTTGTTTCTGAAACCACTTGATCAAATTGGCCTTTTTTTCTAAAGAAATCTTTTTCAGAGTGGTTTACAATAATTTCATCATATAAGTAATCCTGAAGAGCAATGTAGAATACGTCAATAGTTTTCCCGTCAACTTCTGTTTTTCTATGCTGATTATATATGTATTCAAATGCAAATAATGTTCTCAGTAAAGATCTTCCTTCTTCAAAAAGACGTGTATTGGCAACTTCTAGCTCTTCTATAGCAGAACTCACTCCTCCCATAGTAACACGAGAGTTTCTTGCATCTTCTAGTACAGTCAAGACTTTATCTATATTTTCCTGCATCACATTAATATCTCTTATATAGCCATCTCTGGTAGATAAAAGTCTAGTTAATGCAGATTTAACCGCACGACTTTGACCAGTAGCATCAGACTGAGAAATATTATCAGAAATAACTTCTGTATGCTTATAAATATCTGTCATGTTATTCAGCTCCTCTTGTAATGACATCAAACTAGCTTCTAAATCACTAGTATCATCCCCAAGAGATTGCATTATTGATTTTATATCCGCATCAACTTGTCTAACATTCTGATCAGCCCTTTCTACTGCATCTTCTACCTGGTTAAGGTTCATATTTGGTAATCGCAGCGTGATAGCTACAGCACTACCTTCTACAGCATCTCCATTCAGTTCCCATACAGAATTCTCTTTTATATATTCATCTACAGTTACTAGTTTAGGATCAAGTTCTTCATCGCCACTAAAAATAAAAAAGGCGATTGTTGTTACTAATAGTATTCCACCAAAAACACTTCCTATTATGATAAGTAATTTGGTTGATGAGTTCTTTGAATTTTCATCCATAGTATTTGAGCTTATATTTGGTGATTTTGATCTTAGTTAAATTAATCGAAATCTCTGACAAACTTATTTACTTTTTATCTAAAATGATGAAATATATTGAATTAATTCAATTTCATTACATAAGATTTGATCTTTATCATTTACAACGCTGCAGAACGCAATTAATTTTAAATTAGAAGAAAAATATTTTTTAATTCTCAATGGTTGATAAATTGTATTACAATTCCTTAAATTGTTATTAATCTTAATTAAAGGTTGATAAATGTATTCTTAAAATATCAATCATCAGAAACTCTAAAGGAGGCGAAACGTAAGAATACTAGTATCTAATTGAAATTGAATTACACAAAAATAAATGAGCCAACAAAAAATATTATGGGCCGATGATGAAATCGACTTATTGAAACCTCATATTTTATTCCTTACTAAAAAAGGATATGATGTTACACCCGTTTTAAGTGGGCTTGATGCAATAGAAAAATGTGAAGAAGAAGAATTCGACATAATTTTCTTGGATGAAAATATGCCCGGTATGACCGGACTTGAAGCACTTGAGCAGATTAAAAGAATTAAGCCAAATATTCCTGTAGTAATGATTACTAAAAGTGAAGAGGAATATATTATGGAGGATGCAATAGGTGCTAAAATTGCTGATTATTTAATTAAACCAATCAACCCTAAACAGATATTACTCTCCGTAAAAAGATTACTTGATACGAGAAAACTTGTAACAGAAAAAACTAATTCTGCTTATCAACAAGATTTTCAAAGTATCATGATGTCATTTATGAATGATATGGATTGGGACGATTGGGTAGAAACTTATAAAAAGCTAGTCTATTGGGATTTAGAAATCAATCAGACAGAAAGTAAAAGTATGAGTGAGGTCTTTGAAATGCAGAAAAATGAAGCAAATCATAATTTCTGTAGATTTATTAAAGACAACTATGTTGATTGGATGGAAGAAACTGAAGGTAGACCAGTTTTGTCTCCTGAATTACTTCCCGAAAAGGTCTTCCCTTATGTTAAAGAAAACGACGAAAGTGTATTCTTTATACTAGTAGATAATCTTAGATACGATCAATGGAAAGTAATAGAACCTTTAATTGCTGATTTATATAATATCAAAGAAGAAGTTTACTGTCCAATTTTACCAACTACTACAGCTTATGCACGTAATGCAATATTCTCGGGATTAATGCCTGCTGAAATTGAAGCGACGTACCCTGAATGGTGGGTGAATGATAATGATGACGAAAGTAAAAATAATTACGAAGAACAACTTCTAGGCGAACAATTACTTCGCAATGGTATAAACGATAAATACAGCTACAATAAGATTATTAGAGCTTCGCAAGGAAAGCAACTTAATGAGCAAATAAATACATTAATGCATAAGAAGTTTAATGCTGTTGTATATAACTTTGTTGATATGCTTTCACACGCAAGAACAGATACCAATATGGTAAGAGAGCTTGCTCCTGATGAAGCTGCTTATAGATCAATTACAAAATCTTGGTTTGAACATTCAACTTTATATGAAATGTTGAGAATTCTTGCTGAAAAAGATTGTAAAGTATATATCACTACAGATCATGGTACTGTAAGAACACGAAAACCTTATAAAATTGTTGGAGATCGTGAAACGAATACAAACTTAAGATATAAGCAAGGCAAGAATCTTTCTTACAATAAAAAAGGAGTATTAGTTGCTAAACATCCAGAAGATTTTGGCTTACCTAAAAATGAGGTTTCTACTTCTTATGTATTTGCAATGGAAGATACGTTTTTTGCTTATCCTAATAACTATAATTATTATGTTAGTTATTATAAAGATACCTTCCAACATGGTGGTGTTTCTATTGATGAAATGATAATTCCTTTTATTGAATTATCTAAAAAATAAATCAAAAAAGCTCTTAAGATAATCTTCTTAAGAGCTTTTTTTTAGAACTTCCAATCTAGTTTTGATTTAGGGTTTATTTTAAATCGATCTTCTAAATCTTGTGGTACTTCCTTTAAAATATTAGATAAACATAAATTGACTAAAACATCAGATGCATCTTCTTCAGAAAGGTCTCCATGTTTTATTAATTGATTTAAAGTAATAAAATCATTTTCATCTAAAAGTTTTAGAACCATACGTTCTAGCTCTCCATACTGAAAAACATAATCAATATCTCTACTTCTTCCTTTTAGTATTCTGCGAATAAGCTTACTCATCTGAACACTTTTATCAGCCACTCTTATATAAGCTTTACCTACTTTCCTTTTTAAATTATAAAGTAAAAAAACAGGCTTATTATGATAGGGGTCTATTTCAAAAACTATTACCTGCCTAATAGGAGATACCTGTACTATATGGATTTGATAATTGATTTTTTTAGATATTCGAGTTTTTATAGCTTCTTCCAAAACATATTTTTCTCCCTCAATATCAGTAAAGCCATCAATTCTACCATCATCTGCTACACCTACAATTAAGTAGCCACCATAATTATTAGCAAAGGCTACTACCTCTTTCATAATTTTGACAGGATCTGCAGCCTTTTTCTTAAACTCAATTTTGAGCCCTTCCCCTTCCTGAACTAACTGTTTTAAAAACTTAAGATCCAAAACAATATATTTAATATCTAAAACTCACAAATACAGAATATAACAATCTGTAAAATGATGTACACCAAGATGTTTAACTGAAATACAAAATGCACTTTGTCGGTAAGTCAATATTTCCGAAATTTATATCGAAATAAGAAATTATTTTCGATTGACTTTTAACAACTTATCTATGCCATTACAATAAAGCCAAAATTGGCTTAACGGTGATTCTAACTATTTTAATTAACAAAAAAGGTATCTTATAGTTTACTATAGATACCTTTTTTTTATGAAATTATAATATTGGCGAAACCTCTCTTACTAATTCTAAAGCATCAAAATAAATTTTGTAAGACTTGCCTTCTTCACCTACTTTACCTTTACACTGGCTACCTTCTGTTACATAATAAACATATTGCTTAGTACTTCTTGTATCTAAATCTACACGATCTGGTTTACCTAAGATCCGTCTAATATCCGTAATACTTGTACCTAACAATCTATCTTTAACAGATAAAAAATCATCTTCCAATTTTTCTCTATCACCTTTACATGCAAATGGATCGTCTTTCCATGTTTTCATATCAAAATCTTCTTGTTTGATTTTTGAATCTTTAGCACAAGATGAAAAAAGTACTAATATAAAAATAAGTGGAAGGAAGAATATATTTCTTTTCATTATGTAATTTCTATGTGAGCCTTCTCAATTTCCAAGGTGTCAGGATATTTGTAAGATCTGATGTTTCTTCTGATTTTTTCTTTTCAAAAAATAACTTTGCAATAACAGCAGCACTCACTAACTCTTCCTCCTCAGTTAAAGGTTCAATCAATAATTCCGGTTTAAAAAACTTATCTACGAAGTTAGTACCAAAATTACCAGAAACAAAAGCATCATGTTTAAGAACAAACTTACAAAAGGGTAAAGTTGTTTCAAGACCGGTTATTTTATATTCATCAATAGATCTTATCATTCGGCTTATTGCTTCTTCTCTAGTCTTTCCCCATACAATTAGCTTACTCATCATTGGATCATAATGCATACTTACCTCCATTCCTTGTTTGTACCCGCTATCAACCCTTACACCCATACCTGCAGGTTCTTCATATCTGTTTAATACGCCTGTATCTGGTAAAAAATTTTGATAAGGATTTTCCGAATAAACACGTACTTCTATTGCATGTCCATTTATTTTTAAAGAAGATTGGTCATAACCTAATTCTTCACCTTCTGCTATTCTAATCTGCTCTTTTACTAAATCTAATTGAGTAATTTCTTCAGTAACGGTATGTTCAACCTGAAGACGAGTATTCATTTCTAAGAAGTAATAAGAATTGTCTTCATCTAAAATAAACTCTACTGTACCTGCACCTACATAGTCACACGCTTTTGCTACACGAACAGCACAATCACCCATTTCTTGTCTTAATCCATCAGTTAAAACTGAAGAAGGAGCCTCTTCAATCACCTTTTGATGTCTTCTTTGGATTGAACACTCTCTTTCAAATAAATGAACAACATTACCATGTTTATCCGCTAGTACCTGAAGCTCTATATGTCTAGGGTTTTGAATATATTTTTCGATAAAAACAGCACCGTCTCCAAAAGAAGATGTTGCTTCGCTAACAGCTCTTTCCATTTGATTTTCAAAATCATTAGGATCATCTACTACTCGCATTCCTTTTCCACCTCCACCAGCACTTGCTTTTATTAAAATTGGGTAGCCAATTTCGTCAGCCATTTGCTTAGCAGCTACTAGGTCTGTAATTGCTTCATCTCCTCCAGGAACCAATGGAACATTGAATTTAGAAACAGTTGCTTTTGCTTCTAATTTGCTTCCCATTATTTCTATCGCTTTTGCAGAAGGACCAATAAATATCATTCCTTCCTCTTCAACTCTTTTAGCAAAAGTTGAATTCTCTGACAAAAAGCCATAGCCTGGGTGTATAGCATCTACTTGTAATTTTCTACAAACTTTTAATAAATTATCAATATCAAGATATGAATGAGTGGAACTAGCAGGACCAATACAAACAGCATGATCTGCTAAGGCCACATGAGGAGCTTCTTCGTCTACCTCACTATATACAGCAATAGTAAAAATACCTAACTCTTTTGCAGAGCGTAGTATTCGAACAGCAATTTCTCCTCTATTCGCAATTAGTAAGCGTGTAATTTTTCTCATTATGTGTTAGTTGTATTTATTGTTTAAGTGTTTTATTGGAAAGTAATTAACTATACCAAAACTCTTCTAAGATCGAAATAAATAATGAAGGAACAAAACCTTTGAGGCCTACCCATTGTATTGTTTTTTGATTTGATTTTAATTCCATAGCACGTACAATTCCCAGTTTTTGATCTTCAACTTTTTCTATAGAAATTATTTGATTAAAATCCCAAGAAAAGGTTTTTAACTCACCACTATTTGGACTACCTCCAATAAATTCTAAATTAGATTTAAAGAGTATCATCATTCCAAAATAACGTTCCTCTCCTTCCATAAAAGAAGCCCACATTCCTCCTTTCATTTCATTAGGTACAATACCTCTTTTATTTAAAATGACCATTACCTGATCTAACATGCTTTTTAATGCATTTTTATCAAAGGTTTTTATTTCTAACATTGAAAAATGAGTTTCCCATTTCTCTTTTAAATCACTATCCATTCTAATAATTAAATAAAATATTAATTTACTTATATATTGATTATCAATTTTATAAGTAATCTTCTAAAAACGTACGTAGGAATAAAATTATGATTAAATTCTGAAAAAAAAGCACATTGAAAACGTTATATAAGTACCTATAAACACCATTTCAAAATAACTCACTATTTAACCCAATAAATATGATTAATTACTACTCTATTCTACTCCTATTTCTCATTTCTATTACTAACCTTGCCTTTTCTCAAAATAAAGACGCTGAAGACTACTATGTCAAAGGTGAAGTATATGCTGAATTAGGACAATTCAAAGAAGCAATTATGGCTTATGAAGTTGCTATTGCCAAAGATAACACCAACCCTAAATACAAATATAGGCTTGGTAATGTTATCCTAAAATCTGGTAATAGAAATGAAGCTATTCAAATGTTTAACAAAACACTTGAAACAGATTCTAACTACATAGATGCTCATTTAAAATTAGCTATTTTATATAAAGAGAAAAAAAATTATGATAAAGCAATAGTCCATTTAGATGCTGCTTTTAATATTTCTACTAATAATGACAGAAAAATAGCCTACAAAACAAGAATAATAAATTTGCTTGATAAAATTGGTGAATTTGATAAGGCTGGAGTACATATTGCTGATGCAAAAGCTCTTGACCCCAGAAACAATTATGTTCTATATATGGATGCTAAATACAATAATTATATCACTAAAAATTATGAATTGGCTAAATCAAGTATGCAACTTGCTATTTCTCAAATGGAAGAAGATAAAGGCAAAGCACATGAACATTATTATTATGAATTAGGCTTTGCTCATCATTCTTTAGAAGAATACCAAAATGCAAATATTGCTTTTAAAGAAGTGAGAAATGACAAACTTAGAAGTAAGGTGAGTTCTATGACTCCAGAGTATTTTTATCAAGTTGCTTCTGCATATTACAAAACATATTATTTAGCTGAAGCCAAAGAACTCCTTCAGGCTGTAATAAAAATGGATGATAAGTTTGAACCAGCCTACGATTTACTAATTGAATTGGAAGAGAACCAATTAAATAGATCTGATATTGTAAAGCTTTTAGAACACAAAGTAAGTATACAAGAAGACAACACTCAGAAAGTCAGAATTTTAGCAGACCTTATTGATCTAGAGTTAAAGTACAATGATTTAGAAACTTGTTTTACACACATTAAAGAGTTTGACAATTGTGGAATTCCGCTACCAAACGTTATGTTTATGGAAGCCAAAGCAAATGCACTCAGAAAAGAATATCCAAGATCGGAAGATATTTTAAAACAAATTATTGAAAATTATAAAGATTCTAATATCCGATTTAAATGTTTATTTCTTCTAGGAATGATTTATGAAGAACAAGGAAAAATAAACGAAGCCAAGCTTATTTATGCCAATAATTTTCCTGGAGACTTTAATGTTGCCGTTCGTGAACAGCTTAAACATATCAACACAAATAAAAAAGAAACTCTTGTGAAAAAGAATTAATCGTAATAAACTTAAAAAATAGACGTCTATCATGCATTTGATAGGCGTCTTTTTGTTTTAAAACTAGTAAGATTTAGTAACTTTAAAATCTGAATGTAGACTGAATGTTATTAAGTAAACTAGAAATAAAAGGCTTTAAAAGTTTTGGTGAAAAAGTTACACTAAACTTTGACAAGGGTATTACCGCAGTTGTTGGTCCTAACGGAAGTGGGAAATCCAATGTAGTTGATGCTATCCGATGGGTTCTTGGTGAGCAAAGCACAAAAGCATTGCGTTCCGAGAAAATGGATAACATTATCTTTAATGGAACAAAAACACGTAGGCCACTACAAATGGCTGAGGTATATCTTACTTTTATTAATAATAAAAATCTACTCCCTACAGAATATACCGAAGTTACTATTGGTCGAAGATTTTACCGTTCTGGCGATGGTGAATATTCATTAAATGGCGTTCCATGTAGGCTTAAAGATATCCATGGCTTGTTTATGGATACTGGTATTGGTTCTGATAGTTATGCTATTATTGAATTAAAGATGATTGATGAGATTTTGAATGATACTCAAAATGCTCGAAGAACACTTTTTGAAGAAGCTGCAGGGATTTCAAAATTTAAAAAAAGTAAAAAAGAAACAATGAAAAAGCTCAAGGACACAGATGCTGACCTTGAACGTGTGGATGATTTACTTTTTGAAGTTGAGAAAAATATGCGTTCTCTAGAACGCCAAGCTAAACAAGCACAACGTTATCTAAAATTAAAAGAAACGTATAGAGGTTCTAGTATTGCTTTAGCACAGAAAAAAGTGGCAAGCCAGGCTACGGAACTTCATGAACTAGCAGACACAATGACTAGTAAAAATGAAGAACGTAATACCACATTAAAATTAATTGATGAATTAGAAGCTTCTATTTCTAAAGAGAAAAAAGAAGCAATAGATAAAGAAGCATTATTCGCATCTCGTCAAAAAACACTGAATGAGCATATTTTAAAAATGCGTCAGACAGAAAGTGAGAAGCGAATTAAAGGAGAAAGACGTCGTTTTCTAGAAGAAAAGAAAATGACACTAGAAAATCAATCATCTATAGATAGAGAAGCAGTAGCTCTTGCTCAACAAGGTATTGAGGGGTTGCAAATTCAGTTACAATCAATAGATAGAATGGTTGGAGAGGTTGAAACAGAATTATTTGCAACGCAACAAGAAAAGGATGCTCAATCAAATAAAACTAATGAATTAGAAGCTACAACCTCTGAGTATGAACAACAAGTAAAAAATAAACAAGCTATTATCTTTCAACTTAAACAAAAGGTTGAAATTAATGAAGTTCAACTTTCTGCTTTAAAACAAGAACTTGAAAGAGCTCACATAGAATCTTCTGATAAATCATCGAGTTTAGAAGAGTTTGATACACAATATGCATCCTTAGAAGGAGAACGATTAAGTGCCACTGTTCAGCTAGATGAAATTAAAGAAGTACACCAAAAACACCAAGAACAATTAAAAAAGTGTAGGGAAGACCTGGAAAATATAAAAGATCGTTCCTCTGAAATTTTTAGAGTTCTTGATGCTAAGAAAAATGAGAAAGCCTTAACAAAATCTTTAGTAGATAATTTAGAAGGTTACCCTGAAGCCATAAAGTATTTAAAACAAAATACAGATTGGGCTAAAGAAGCTCCAATGCTTTCTGATACTTTACATTGTGAAGAGGAATATAGAGTTGCAATTGAAGGTTATCTTTCACCTTATCTGAATTACTTTGTATTAGAAAATGAAGACGAGGCTTGGAGAGCTGTAAACCTTTTAGATGAAATGAAAAAGGGAAAAGCTAATTTCCTTTTATTAGATAAATTTGAAGGGTATAATGCTTCTCCTAGAAAAGCTATTGAAGATGCCATCCCTGCAATTGATGTTGTAGACTTTGACGACAAATATAGCTCGTTAATAATGTATTTGTTAGATGGTGTATATATAGTTCAAAGAAATCAGAATAATTTAGCAAAGAATGACAGTGTTATTCTTGTTACCAAAAATGGTAAAGCCATTCGTAGAAAATCTGCCATTTCTGGCGGTTCGATAGGATCCTTTGAAGGTAAATCACTAGGTAGAATTAGACACTTAGAAAACCTTACCGAAGAGATTGAAAACCTAGAAACAGAAGCAGAGAATATACATATTCAAAAGGTTGAAAAGCAAGCAGAGCATAAAGAGTTACTACAAGTTAATCACCAACATGATTTAGAAAGTGCTCAACACAATGTTCAAATAGTAACTCAAGAACTTATAAAAATAAAAACTCAGAAAGAAGAGTTTGCTAAATTCTTAGAAGCTAGTTCAAATAAAAAAGAAGAAATACTTGAACGAATTGGAGATGCCGAGGTTGCTATATCAGAAGGTAGACCTCAGCTAGATGAAGATTCATACACACTCGAATTTATGGTTGAACAACTTGAAGAAATGCAAGAGAACTTAACCATTGAAAAAGAAAAGCGAGTTGAACTAACAACAAAATACAATCAACTTCATATTAATTTTCTTCAACATGAAAATCAATATAATGGTTTAAAAAAAGAAATTGATTTCAAGGAAGAAGAACTTTTTAAAGCTCAAAATCGAATTGACCAGAATATCGATGAAATAGAGAAAGTAAATACCGATTTACAAAAATCTGACTCAACTGATGAAGAAGGTAATCAAGAACTTGAAAGAATGGAAGCTGAGAAAGTTTCTATTGAGCAAGGTGTACTAGAAGCAGAACGCAATTATAAAGAGGCAAGAGAATTAATTGAAGATACTGAAATTGAGATCAAACTTAAACAAAGTAGTAAAGAAGAAATTGATCAGCAATTACTTAATTTTAACGAGAAAATAAATGCTTTACGTTTATCTCTTACGTCAGTAAAAGAAAAAGTGGCTGTAGAATTTGAAATCGATCTTGAGCAACTTTTATTACATAAACCTACTCAAGAAGAAGAGGAAGAAAACCCATATAAAGATGCATCATTACAAGAATTAGAGCATTTAAGTGAAGATTCTAAAAGAAAATTAAATTCATTAGGTGCTATTAACCATACTGCCATTGATGCATTTAATGAAATAAAAGAACGTAATTCTTTCATCTTAGAGCAAAGAGAAGATTTAAACAAAGCAAAAGAACAACTTTTAGCTACTATTGAAGAAATAGATGGTATTGCTCAAGAAAAGTTCATGACTGCATTTACACAAATCAGGGATAACTTTATGGAGGTGTTTAGGTCTCTATTTACTGACGAAGATAACTGTGATTTAAGGCTTGCTGATGAAACCGACCCTCTAAATTCTAAAATAGAAATTCTCGCACAACCAAAAGGAAAGCGACCACTTACAATCAATCAATTATCAGGTGGAGAGAAAACTTTAACTGCAACAGCACTACTATTTGCAATTTATCTAATAAAACCTGCTCCTTTCTGTATTTTTGATGAAGTAGATGCTCCTTTAGATGATGCAAATGTGGACAAGTTCAATAAGATCATTAATAAATTCTCTCATAACTCACAGTTCATAATTGTAACTCATAACAAGAGAACAATGTCTAGTACTGATGTAATTTATGGTGTTACAATGATTGAACAAGGTGTTACAACCGTAGTTCCTGTTGATATTAGAGATACCCCAACTTTAGATGCTTTTACTTCTAAATAACTGTTCTAGTTTGAGATTAGTGTTCGCTCACGTTCATTAACAATCTCAATAAACCAAACCGTAACAACCTTACAATCAATTACTTAAAAATTAAGGTATATTATTAGACATTTAATTATAGTAACCGAACTTAATGTCTATCTCTCTTAATTATACTAAAATGAAATATCGAGTCATAAAACAACTGTTTTTATCCTTTACCCTAATTCTTCTATTTTTAACTAGCTCTTTGGTCTCTGCATCTATATATCACGGAAAACAAGATAAAGTAACATCAAAGAAAAACACTTCTGAGAAAGAAGAGTGGCTTCATTATGCAAATTCAGCAAAACAATGTATCGAAGCTAGCAACCTTATGGACGCCTTAGAATTGATTGATATAAGTATAGAAATTAATAAGAATAGTACGAATCTAGAAATTAAAGGTGATTACTACACTAGTATGGGAAATCTAACTAAAGCATTTGAGCATTATCAGTTAGCAATCCAGCATTTTAATAATAATGGTAATAATAATATTATGCTAAAAACTTTACATAATAAAGCTAATTTAACGAAGAATACATTATCATTAAAAAAATAAGAAATACTTATAAACAACTGAACCTCAACACTTTCATGTTGAGGTTCTTATACGATTTTCATCAGTAGTTGCGTCAGATAGGAAAAAAATAACCGACTAAGTTAAAAAAATCTTCGAATAGGAATATTATTCCTTTGAAGTATTACAAATATAGGGAACTATTAATAAATATCAATAGAATCTTAAAATATTAACAAATAAATGTCAATTTGACCCTATATATGTTAAAATAGACTACTAAATCTAATTTTGATTACTTTTTTATTGCTTCAATAAGCTTTGGAACTACTTCAAAAGCATCTCCAACTACACCATAATCTGCAGCTTTAAAGAAAGGTGCTTCTGGATCTTTATTAATAGCAACTATAACTTTTGAAGAATTTACTCCTGCCAAATGTTGTATTGCACCTGAAATACCAACTGCAATATATAATTGCGGAGCTACTTTAATTCCTGTCTGTCCAACATGCTCATGGTGAGGTCTCCAATCCATATCAGATACAGGTTTAGAACAAGCAGTTGCTGCACCTAAAGTAGTTGCAAGATCTTCAATCATTTGCCAATTCTCAGGTCCTTTCATTCCTCTACCTGCAGAAACGACTAAATCTGCCTCTGGCAATAAAATATCACCTTCTTGTTTATGAACTCCAATTCGTTTTACTCCAAAATCTGCATCATCAAAAGCAACAGAAATTTCTTCTATAGCTGCTTCTGAAGAAGTAGGTTCTAATTGAACAACATTTTTAGTAACTGTAATTACTTTTTTACCATCAGGAACAGATACAAAAGCGAATGCTTTTCCTGTAAACACTCCCCTTTTAACGACAAAACCATTTGATGTATCTGGCAAATCTTGAACGTTAGTAACTACGCTAGCACCAATTTTTATGGCTACTCTTGCAGCTACAGCATCAACTAAAGAAGAACGTGACATTACAACAGTTTCTGCTCCAGATTGGCCTACAGCCTCTGCTATTAATTTTGCAGTTGCAGAAATTACACCGTCATTTAAACGATCATCAGAACAATGTAATACTTTCTCTGCTCCATAATTTCCTACTTTTGCTAACTCAGAAGCTTCAATACTTCCCATAGCAACAACTGTTACAGCTCCTACTTTTGATCCATAAGCTACAGCTTCTAATGAAGATTTTTTTACAACTCCATTATCTGCTTCTATAAATACTAATACTGACATGTCTTTTTGTTTTATGTGTTAAAGTTTAAATAAAATAGAGAATTAAAGTACGCGAGCTTCATTTTTTAATAAGCCCACTAATTCATCCATCTGATCCGCATCTACCATTTTACATTCGCCTTTTTCTTCAGGTAATTCAAATGATTGGTATGCAGTTACGCCTTCTACAGCCACTGCCTCTACTACTTCTAGAGGTTTCTTTCTTGCCATCATAATACCACGCATGTTAGGAATTTTCCACTCAGCGATAGGTTCTTGACAACCTGCTACAAAAGGTAACTGAACTTCAACATCTTCGTGTCCCCCTTCAATTTCTCTGCTTAGTTTGGCAGTAGATCCATCAACATCAAGTTTCATTGCTGGTGCAATTGATGGCCATCCAAGAAGTTCACCTACAAGACCATGAACCAAGCCAGAATTAAAATCTGAAGATTCACGTCCCATTAAGATCATATCATAATTTTCTGATGCTGCATGTGCAACTATTTGTTTTGCTACAAATAGTGAGTCTGTTGGCTCAGCATCTACTCTTACTGCATTATCAGCTCCAATTGCTAATGCCTTTCTAATAGAAGGTTCAGTATCAACAGTACCAACATTAAGTACTGTAACTGTTCCACCAGAAGCCTCTTTTAATTCTACAGCTCTTGCAAGTGCAAAATCATCATAAGGTCCGATAATAAATTGTACCCCGTTTGTGTCAAGTTTGTTGTCTACAAACTTGATTTTCGTTGTTGTATCAGGAACGTGGCTAATGCAAACTAGAATTTTCATGTGTTATGTTGTTAATTGGTGATTACTTTCAATGGTTTAAAAGCAATAATTATCTTAAATTCGTTTTATTGGTAAAGCTAAAATAGTATGCAAGCATAATAAATTCCAAACTTTCTTTAGAATAAATATTAATTATTATTCTTAATCGGGTAGAAATAATGTGCTTAAACAAAATTGTTATAAAAATACTTTAGTATATAGCGCTACAATAGAATTAATTAAACTCAAATATTTAGATATGGGAATTGCAAAAAAACGTTTACAATCTTCTTTGAACAGTGAAGTAGAAAAAATGCTAAACGAGCAAGTTCAATTAGAAGATCAATCATCTCAATTTTATTTATCTTTTGCATCTTGGTGTGAAACTGAGGGATATGTAAAATCTGCAGAGTTTTTATATGATCATGCAGAAGAAGAGAGAACTCATATGTTGAAGTTCTTTAAATACATTAATGCTGTAGGTGGCCATGCATTAGCTGCTGAAATTACAGCTGTTCCTCATGAATTTAAATCTTTAAGACAAGTTTTTGAACAAGTATTAGAGCACGAAATTAAAGTAACTAAAGCTATTAATGAGATTGTCGATTGCTGTTTTCAACAAAAAGATTTCAGCACATTTCAATTTTTACAATGGTTTGTTGCTGAACAAAGAGAAGAAGAAGAAACTGCTCGTACAATTTTAGATGCTTTTGATTTAATTGGAGAAGAAAGTCCTCAAGGATTATGGCTAATTGACCAAGAGATTGGAAGAATTGGCACAGAGGGTGTTGATTCTGATCCTTCTGCAACTGCATAATAAAAAAGGGTATTGATTTTAATCAATACCCTTTTTCATATTATTTGACCACATAGTCTAAATAATCTCTTTACTATTCACTATTTTAATACCTGAGACTTTTAAATCGATTACAGCATTTTGTACATCTGTAGGTTTTATATTTACCCCTCTTGTTGCATCTTCAATTAAAAATGTCTTATATCCACATCCCTTAGCATCTAATGCAGTAAATTTTACACAATATTCTGTAGCTAACCCTGCAACGTAAATTTCTGTAACACCTTTTAAAGTAAGGAATTTATTTAAGCCAGTATCATTTCTTTTATCATTATCAAAAAAACCACTATAACTATCAACTTCAGGATCTGTTCCTTTTTTAAAAACAGCATCAATATGTTCTGTGTTTAATGATGATACAAACTCAGCTCCATCAGTATTTTCAACACAATGCTCTGGCCAAAGAATTTGAGGAAGGCCATTTAGCTCTACAATTTCACCAATTTCTTTTTTCTTATGATTCTTAGCAAAACTCTTATGCTCAATAGGGTGCCAGTCTTTAGTGGCTACTACTACATCAAACTTAGAAGATATATTATTAATAATGGGAATGATATGATCTCCCTCAGGCACTTGTAAAGCTCCACCAGGTATAAAATCATTTTGTACATCTATAATTAATAATGCGCGCATATTAGATAATAATATTATAAATAGATATATAGCATTATTTCGTATTCCTTTACAGAAACTATTATTTCTCTATATATCAAAATTTCGAATTCAAAACGTGGCAATTTAATATATCATCAAAAAAAAACATAAAGATGATACAAGAATAAACTGAACTATGTAACTTAACGTAGCAGAAACGATTATCGGTCAATATTTTAATTATTTTTAATAAAATGGATACTCAAAGCAAAGATTTTTTATACAAATATTTAAATAATGCTTCACCTACTGGTCATGAAGCTGAAGGGCAACGTATTTGGTTAGATTATGTAAAACCTTATGTTGACACTACTTTTGTTGATAATTACGGAACAGCTGTAGGGGTAATTAACCCTGAAGCTCCTTTTAAAGTTGTTATTGAGGCACACGCCGACGAAATTGGATGGTATGTAAATTATATCACAGCAGAAGGATACATTTATGTAATTAGAAATGGTGGTTCAGATCACCAAATTGCACCCTCTAAACGAGTTTTACTTCATGGTGAAAACGGAGTAGTAGAAGGTATTTTTGGTTGGCCTGCAATTCATACTAGAAAACCAGGTAAAGAAGCAACTCCTTCTTTAGATAATATCTTTATTGATGTTGGAGCAGCATCAAAAGAAGAGGTCGAGGAAATGGGAATTTTTGTAGGTACTGTTATTACTTATGAAGATGAACTAAGGGAATTAAATAAAGGAAGATTCTTTTCTGGTAGAGCTCTAGACAATAGAATTGGAGGTTTTATGATTGCTGAAGTTGCTAGAAGACTAAAAGAAGATGGTCATGAAGTTCCGTTTGGCCTTTATGTAGTAAATGCCGTTCAAGAAGAAGTTGGTTTAAGAGGTGCCGAAATGATTACGCAGACTATAAAACCAAATGTAGCTATTGTGACAGATGTTTGTCATGATTCTTCTGCTCCAATGTATAACAAACAACTTGAGGGTGACACTAAGGGTGGAAATGGACCTGTTCTTACTTTTGCTCCTGCAGTTCAGAACAATTTATTAAAAATGTTAATCGACACTGCTAAAACAAAAGAAATTCCTTTCCAGCGTGCAGCTTCATCTAGAGTTACGGGAACAGATACTGATGCTTTTGCTTATTCTAATGGCGGAGTACCATCAGCATTAATATCATTACCTTTAAAATACATGCATACAACAGTAGAAACAGCACATTCTGATGATATTGAAAATACAATAAAATTGATGTATGAGTTTATTAAGCAACTGCCTAATGAACATGATTTTAGATACATTAAGTAACAAAAAAAGAGATTGTCTTTGTGACAATCTCTTTTTTTTAAAAGGTAGAAAATTTTATTACTCCTTCACTTTTGGTACCGAAACACCATTACTTTTAGAAATAATTACATTAATCTTATTCATTTTATTTTTTGATAGCTTAGAAGATTTCAAACCATCTTCAGAAACTTGATCACCTTTTTTTGCTACAACATAATAGGCTTGTTCTTTCAATCCTTTAGTAAATTTAACTCTACCATTTTTATTTGTTTTATCCTTCGCCTTCATACCGTTTTCTTCATCCCAAGCGTCATCTTCATTTGCATAAAGCGTTACTTCTGCTCCTTCTATCACATTTCCTTTTTCATCTAATACAGTTACTTGTAACCCTATTAAAGCTAAAGGCTTCTCTGTTGGTATAGACGTAAAACCTGTACTTATTAATACACAAACTATAAGTACTATTACTGAATAAATGCTAGTATTTTTCATATCAAAAAATTTGTTTGAATTAGAAATCATGACCTAAAGTTACATAATACTTTGGTTTAGTTTGTCTAAATCCATCTTCAATTCCCCAAGCAACATCTAATTTTAAATAATAGCCTAATAAAGTTGTTCTAGCACCAACACCATGTCCCATTAAGAATGGATACCTAAAGTTTTTCACTGTTGCATCAAATCCACCTACAGGGCCAATTTCTTCTGTATTTAAAGCATTATCTTCTTCAAATGGGTTCACTCCTGTCCAAGCAGATCCAATGTCATAGAAAATAACTAATTGTAAATCTCTAAGTATTTTTGATTTTGTAGGTTTCTTAGTTAAGAACTTCATTACTGGCATTCTTAATTCTGCATTAAAAACCATGTAGTTTTCACCTTCCCATTTGTTCCAGTTAAAACCTCTAACAGGTGTTGTAAATTGTGTAAATAATAGATCAGTAAGGTCTGGCTGAACAGGACTTTCTGGATTACCACCTCTAGGATCGTTATCCATCTGACCAAACGCCCAGTTATCCATACCTCCCATTCTATAAGTCTTTGGACTATCGCCAAAAAACTTACCTGCAGAAACTCTCATTGCTAAAGACATTGATCTTAATACTTTCTGATAACGTCTTACATCTATAGAAATATTCTGGAAGTTTTGAGAAATACTAGTAAGCCCTACATAATTTTCATATCTGACTTTTGCTCTAGTACCTATCAACATATTTTTACCTCTCTCTAAACTATTATCAAAAACATATTCTACATTAAAACCTGTCCATGCTCTGGTTACATCTGGAACCGATAATCCTTGAATTGATGTATCTGAATATCTTGTGAAGGTTAAAAATGGTTGTACTTCAATTCTACTTCTTATACTTACAGGTAAAGAAACTCCTCCTTCGTAATAATTTTTAGCATAACGTTGTTGATTTACCTCTAAGGTTTGTCTCTCATATCTTATACTATAATCTAAACGATGTCTTAAATAAAGATATTCTGCAAAGAAATTACCATTACTTAAAGAAAATGTACCGAATAGACCTGCATTAATTTTATGATTTTCCATCGCATCGGTCATCATAACTTCAAATTGAAGACCTGATCCCATAAGAGGGTCAAAACGTAAATTTGTATTGAAACCATCTACAGAAAATCTTGGTAAGTAATCTTTCGATTTAGAAAACATAGATTTTTTTGCAGAGGCATCTTGCTTTGCTTTTAAACGTTCGTTGTATTTAGCCCAAAATGCATCTCTTTTGTTTTTACTGTAAGAGAAAAACTTATAATTATCTGTGTTTACCTCTCCTTCTTCTTCTACTTCGTTATCATAGGTAGGTTTTTGAGGTAGGTTTCCAATATCAGGACCTGTTCCTTTTGTAGCATTGATGGTAACAAATTCATAATTATCAATATCAATTTCCTCATCCAATGGGTTAATTACTTCTTTTATTGGTTCTTGTTCTAAAACGGCTTCTTGTTCTACTATAGCAACAGCCTCAGTCATATCTTTTACTTCTACAGAGTCTTCCCAATCAATGTTTTCAGTATCTATAGAATCTTGAGCCAATATTTGTCTAAGCTGTTCTTCCTCTTGAAGCGCCTGATATATTGAATCTTGAACCCTCTTTAATTCTTTTTGGCGTTGTTCTTCTCTAAATAAAGCCATCCGTGCTTCTGCTTCTTGCTTCCTTTTTTCTTGTAGAGCTTTTTTCTTTTTAATGATTTGAAGCTCTCTCAAATCCATTATTTGTTGTCTCCTAGTTTTAGGTGTAAAAACATTTTTATCTGGATTTACTTTACCGGTATATATATGCTCTTTCTCATTACTATATAATACATAAGCTATATTATTACCATAAGTGGTAAAGTCTTTTACACTATATAAAAAATTTGAGACTTGATGTGTTACAGAATCCTGGAAATCATAAACAAAGAAATTTGTAATACCCTTTCTATCACTCAAGAATAATAGATGTCTATCATCTAATATTCTTGGTTTAAAGTCTCTACCTAAATTATTGGTTATTCTTTCTAGCTCTAATGGCTTCTCTTTTTTATAAATAAACAAATTAAATGTACTCGTAATATCTTCTAAATCACCTGTTCTTGTTTTTGTGGAATCAACCGTTCTGTTTGAGCTAAAAACTATATCAGAACCATTTTTTAGATAAGTTGGAGAAAGGTTATCAAAATAATCTTTCGTAATCTGACGTGTTCTTCGTCTAGCAATATTATGTTCGTAAATATCTGTTTGTCCTCTTCTTTCAGCACTCATAGCTATTTTTTTGCCACTTGGAGAAACAGCTATATCATTTATATGATCAAATTTAAATTCAATTTCACGCTTTACATATCTAAAAAATGTATTAAAACCACCTTTTGATAAATTGTAAATCCACATATAATTTTGTCCTTTCCTCTGTGAAAAGACAACTAGTTCGTCTTTACTTATCCAATCTACTAGTGGTACATCATAATCAATTTGCTGATTTACAACCTTATAACCACTTTTAAATACGGTCTTAATTCTTTTTTTCTCTAAATCATACACATTGATTTTATACTTACCTTTCTCATTTTCAGTATAAGCCAATCGAGTACCATCAGGACTGATATTTATTTTATTATAAATACGTGATTTTCTATTTCTAGATATTGCTTCTTTTTCATCAATGTCTTTATAATTATTATTTAGTTTTTCTTGTTCTCCTAAATAGAATTTCTTCCAGCCGTCAATAAATTCTTCATAAGAGATGCCTAAAGTATTCTGAATAGCCACTTTTTCATCTCTAACAATTCGTGTAAGATTTAAAATACTTGCCATATTACTCTTACCATATATTTCTACTAGGTAATTCCATATAGACTGTCCTACAATTTTTGCATCATCGCCTTCTAAGAATCTAATATTAGGGAATTTTTTAGGATGTCTTGAAAAGAAATCTCTCACCTTGTCGTCCATTTCTCTAGACCAACCCCTAGAAATATAATCAGATGCACCAACAATAAACCAATTAGGTAAGTTCATTAAGTAGCTAGATTTAATCATATCTTTAAGGGAGCCACCATACATCATCTCAAATATTAAAGCATCAGCAATACTACGTTTAATATCTTCTTCAAAAATATATTTACTTCCACTAAATGCTACTTCAACCTCAGAACGAATAAAACTCGTTTGTCCCGTAATTGCATAACCCTGCTGATTTAAACCAATATTACTCTGACGTAAATCTTGAATTGAATTATAGACTAAAATTTTGGTTTTATAGTAAGGAGCATATCCTACAGTTTCCGTAACATTTTGATATTCACGTTCCGCAATTTCTCCTGCTATTTTAGCTATAGTTATACCATAGCCATAGTAATACAGTTCAAAATGTTCTGTTTCTATGTAACTCCAATCAAATACTTCGTACTGTACCCTATTCTTTCCAAATTTATCTAAATGAAAAAAGTGTTGGGCATTTGCCGCAGAGGCAATAGCGAAGAAGAAGAAGAGTAATATTAATTTGCAGTGTTGGTTCATATTATTAATGTCCCTCCTTTGAGACAGTCAGTATTAAAATAGATAATGCATTAATGGTACTAGGTCCAAATACATTGACAAAAGAGTTAATAACTAATAGTTTACTGAAACAACTTGAAATGAAAAGAGTTTTTTCAAATTGCTTCTAATCTAAATTAAGAAAAAAAAATGGTCTAGCACTACTGATTTTAAGAAAAAATGAGCCTTTATGGGCATTTACTAAATTTATATTTAATACTAAATGAGAATAATTTCCCGAAAATCAAATAATCTCCTTATTTTTGGCTTGAAAACGAAAAATAATAGAGGCAATTAAAATAAAGTCTTACAATTAGATTATGGCGGAAATAATCAGAATGCCTAAGATGTCTGATACGATGACAGAAGGCGTTATCGCATCTTGGCTAGTAAAAGTAGGTGATCAAATAGCATCTGGAGATGTGATCGCTGAGGTTGAAACAGATAAAGCAACAATGGAACTTGAGAACTATGAAGATGGTACTTTATTGTACATCGCAGTTCAAGAGAAAGAAGCTGTTGCTATCGATGGAATTATTGCAATAGTTGGAGAAGAAGGTGAAGATTACCAATCACTTCTTTCTGGAGATACTGCTGCTGCTCCTGCAGAAGCTCCTGCGGCAACTGCCGCTCCGGAAGCTCCTGCTGCTGCTCCAGCACCTGCTGCAGAAGCAATAGATACTTCTGGTATCAATGCAACTGTAGTTAAAATGCCAAAAATGTCAGATACAATGACTGATGGTACTATTTCATCTTGGTTGATGAAAGTTGGTGACGAAGTAAATGCTGGTGATATTTTAGCTGAAGTTCAAACGGACAAAGCTACAATGGAATTAGAATCTTACGATGAAGGTAAACTTCTATACGTTGCTGTTGAAGATGGTGGTTCTGTTCCTGTAGATGGTGTTATTGCCATTATTGGTGAAGAAGGCGCTGATTACGAAACTTTATTAAAAGCTGAAGCTGCAAAATCTGCTGCTCCTACTGCTGAAGCTGCTCCAGCACCAGTTGCTGAGTCTGCTCCTGCACCCAAAGCCGCCGCTCCTGCTCCAGTTGCTAAGAAAACTTCTGCACCTGCTGTAGCTCAATCAAGAGATGCGGCTCCTGCTCCAGAGCATGATGGAAAAAGAGTATTTGCTTCTCCATTAGCTAAGAAAATGGCTGAAGACAAAGGTTTTAATATTGCTATGATTCCTGGGTCTGGTGATCACGGAAGAGTAATTAAGCGTGATGTTGAAGCATACGTTCCTGCTCCAACAACAGCTCCTGCTGCTGCTCCTGTAGCTGCTGCTCCTGCTGGTGTTGAAAGCTTTGATGATCAGCCTATGAACAATATGCGTAAGGCGATCACTAGAAACCTTAACTCTAGCCAGTTTGGTGCTCCTCACTTCTATTTAACAATGGATATCGACATGGACAATGCTATGGCAGCAAGAAAGTCTATGAACGAGGTTGCAGATGTTAAGATTTCATTCAACGATATGGTTGTTAAAGCTGTTGCTGCTTCTTTAAAGAAACATCCAATGGTTAACTCTTTAGTTGAAGGTGATGTTATTAAAGTAGCAAACCATGTTAATGTTGGTGTAGCTGTTGCTATTCCTGACGGTTTAGTAGTACCAGTAATTAGACATACAGATATGTTATCTTTATCTCAAATTTCTGGAGCTGTTAAAGAGATGGCTGGAAAAGCAAAAGATAAGAAATTATCTTTAGATGAAATGACTGGTGCAACTTTTACCATTTCAAACTTAGGTATGTTTGGTATTGAGCAATTCACGTCAATTCTAAATGCTCCTGCTTCTTGTATTTTAGCTGTAGGTGGTATTAAGCAAGTTCCTGTTGTGAAAAACGGTCAAATTGTTCCTGGTAATGTAATGAAAATTACACTTACTTGTGACCACAGATCTGTAGATGGTGCAATTGGTGCTGCATTCTTACACACTCTAAAAGGTCTTTTAGAGGATCCTGTTAGAATTTTAATCTAATTCTAACGAATTAGTTTACATATATAAAAAAGACTACTACAATTAATTGTAGTAGTCTTTTTGCTTTTAAAATATCTGGTACAAAAAAATGCAATATACTGTAAAAGTATATTGCATTCCTGAGTGATTGGATTAATCGTCCTGTCGGTTAGACAGCTTTTATTTAGTATTATTCGCAGTAATAATTAACGGATACTATTTAAATAAGTTTCAAAAAAAATGATATTTTTCATGTTTACCAATTACCATTAAATATCTCTACTATTGCTTTCTCTAATTGAGTATCTTTATCCATCTCTGTATCAGAAGGTTGCTGTGTAATAAGTATATCTGGAGGAACGCCCAACTCATAATCTAAATCACCATCAATAGATCTAGTTTGAGTAACCGACATTCTATAATACCATCCATTTGGTAATTGTCCACCTCTCGGAGCTCCCAAACCACCGCCGGTAGGCACTCCAATTATTTTCACATCTCTTAGTTTCTGAACTGACTTCATAGCTGTAGCAAAATATGATGTAGCACTATAGCAACCTCTATCTGTTAGAATTACTATTTTACCGGGATAATACAAACCACTTGGTGAAATATTAGCAGGTATCCAGTCATCAAAATCATCTGCTCCAGGACCTGTTTTATTTCTACTATAATATAAAGTAACCTCTCCTGAATCAGCAGGAATAAACCTTTCACACATCTTAAAGATATTTAGAGGAGATCCCCCTCCATTACTTCGTACATCGATTACCATTCCATAAGTAGTTTTACCATATCTTGAAATAACATAATCAATATCATAACTAGAAATCATAGAAGAGAAGCTACTGTACCTTACGTAAGCTATTCCTTTGGCTACGCCATTTTCTACCTGAACTAATGGTTTTTTTTCACCATCAGAAGGGTCTATAGCGTGTATAAAATCATGTTGTAAAGGTCCTGTAATCGTATAATAATCACTTAAATAAGTAGTTCTAATAATTCTAGTACTATAATTAGAATCAGGCACTGCTAATTCTGGATATCTAGATACATTAAATGGAGAGTATAAGTTTACATGTCCATCTTCTAATGTTTCTAACATATTAAACATACTTTGAAAAAATACCTCTTGAGGCATATCATCTGTAACTTTCACCCTATATACAGAGTAAACACTATCCCAATCAATATTTTTTAATTCTAAATATGAATATTGATCACGGACTTTTTGCCATAAATATTCAAATGTCTCTGTATTTGATGATGTTGGGTCAGCCTCAATAAACATTTTCTCACAACTTAATAATGTGAGTAGTAAGACGATTGAAAATGCCTTACAGAATAGCTCTTTTATATTTCTCATCTTATTTCTTATTTCCTGTTACGTTAAACATAAATGCTAAACCTAAACGATGGTACGCTCCTTTAGATGTCCCACTACTTCCCTCGTTAACAGCATAATATTTCCATTCATATTGTAATCTAAATGCATTAAGATTATGCAGTTTGTAATACATTTCTAAACGAGATTGAAATTGAACTAGCTTTCCAATAAAAGCAAACTCTTGCTGCCCTCCTCCAGATAAGAAATTAGCTCCAGTTGTAAAATCACTAATTGTATTATAACTCGGTCGCATATAACTCCCCATTAAAGGCAAAGATATTGACCATAAAAAAGTAAGATCACGATCTCTTTTTCTGAAGAATTTACCAGTTTTACCAATACTTACATCCCATTCTAACTGTCCACCCAATCCAAAACCAGTAATGTATTCAAAATTTAAAGCTGAGTTCGTGTAAGAGAAATTACCCCTATAATTTCCTAAAAAATCAATTGCTCCACCTAACTTTAAAGAAGCTCCTTTTGTCCCTCTAAATACTGGATTGATTTTCCACAATGCATGTGTATGTACAGGTATTGTATAATAGATATTTCCTCCAGTATCTGTACTCCCTGAAAGATCTGTATACATTAATCCAAAATTAAAACCTCCATCTATAAGAAATTCAAAATGATCACTAGTATTAAGGTACCCACCTGAAGCACCTATTCCTACACCAGAATAGGTTAATGGTGAAAATGCCGCATCTCTAGATTTTACGTTAGCAACAAAATTTGACCCGAGTAGAATATACTGATTCTGCTTTCTATCTTTTTTAACTTCTTCTACCTCTTTTTGTGCAAAGGTAATAGTTGATATAAAAGAGAGTAACATCAGCAATGGGAAACCAATAGCCTTTGTTTTATTCATTATAATTGATTGAAGGATTGATAATAATTAGTTCGTAATTTAATCTTACGACTAGTTTACTTTAAACTAATATTAAATTAATGAACCTTTTTGAGTAAAAAAATAATTTTTGCAATAGATAATTCTTATTTTTATTACTTATTTTTTTAGAAGCTCTTTATTTAATAAAAAAATTACTCTCAAAGACTTATATCTATTTATTCCGAAATCAAATTATTGTATTTTTTGTTTATTCTCTTCTTATAAATTATGTCTAGATCAAACTATAAATATTTTTTTTTAGTTCTTTTTTTCCTTCATCAAATACCCTCATTTTCACAAACTGGTAGATATTGGAGTAACAGCTTTAATACTGATGCAAGTTTGCTATCTGGAGCTGTTGTAGGAGGAGGTAGTGGAATTGCCGCTATTTTTTATAACCCTGCACAAGTAGCTGATATTGATTATCAAAAATTCTCTATTACTGCAAATATATTTAGTACTTATATTTATAATTATAGTGATGCTCTTGGAAGTGGTAATAGTTATAGTGATTGGAACTTTAAAGTACAACCAAGGTTTGTTGCTTTTCTACTAAGACCAAAAAATTGGGATAAAACTAGTATTGAATTGGCAAGTTTTACTCGAGATAATGCTACTACTGAATTAAGATCTAGAACTACCCACCAATTAGATATTTTAAGTGCTACTCCAGGAAATGAAGAATATATTGGCGATTTTTATTATCGATTAGACTATGAAGATTATTGGTTAGGAGCTAGTATTGCTAAAAAAATGTCTGATAAATTCAGTTTAGGGATAAGTGCTTTTCACTCTTATGTATCAATGAATTACATCTATGATATAGAAGCAAATGCCTATAATCTTAATGAAAGAAAGCAAATTGATAATGAAGATTTCTATGTTGCAAATTTCAAAAATACACAAAGTATTAAAGGGTATACATCTAGAATTATTTTAAAACTTGGACTTAAATATTCTCTAAAAAATGTAGATTTAGGTCTTGCTATTACCACTCCTTCAATGGCCTATGCTGGAGAATCTGAAGTATATAGAGAAGTTGCTGTTAACAATGTTAGTGTAAATAGTACAACACCTTTACCTAATATGTTGGTGACTGAATTTCAAGATGAACTTGAAACCAATTTTAAAGAACCCCTTTCTATAGCTATCGGAGGAACATATTATAGAGAAAAATCCTCGTTCTATTTTACAGCAGAATATTTTGCAGCTGTTGCAAAATACAATCAGATAAAAGATCAACCTCCAGGACCGGTAGTTACAAACAATTTAATTGGAATTAGGACTGAAAACTGGTTAGATAATACGACAAGTAAAGATCAGGTAACTAATGTAGCTATTGGATGGAGAAACCGAGTAAGTAAAAATGTGGAAATTATTAGTGGTTTTAGAACAGACTTTACTTATGATGAATATGATGGAGGAAGTGATAATCTGTATCCTTCAGAAATTACAATATTTTCTTTAGACCAATACCACGTTACAGCTGGTGCTCAGTTTAGAGTTTTGAAAACTGATATCATTGCAGGACTTCAATACTCTATATCTTATAAAGATAATTTACCACAAATTGCCAATTTTGACGACCCTATCGAATTTTCTGCACAAGATCGTTTAGTTTTACAAGGATATAGAAATAATACAATGAGTATAAATGAAAATACATTAAGTTTATTTCTTGGATTCACTTACAATATTGGAGAGGATAACTAATGAATTTATTAAAATGGTTTATTAACTTTTTCACTTCTACAAACAACAAAAATATTGATTTTTGGGATGGAGACACCTCAATAGCCAACATCAAAGCTCGGTTTATATTGTTACAGCAAGGGTATTTAGATATGCATGCTACACAACATATTAAACAAGATAATGATTCTATAATAGTAGAAACTGTTCAAGGGTATTATTCTTTTAATGGTCATAATTCTTGGGGAACTGATAGTTCGTATACTGGAAGCCTTAAAATAGAACACCTCATAGATAATAAATACACATGTACTTGGGAAATGGGTATTGGTAATCAGACACAAAAAGGAAATGGTTTTCTTTTTGAAGACTTATTATGTATTAATTTTACGTATAAAGATCTTGACAATTTATTTAATGGGATTGTTATCTATAAATTTATTAATCAAACAGAAGCTAAAGGTTTTTGGATTGAAGAAGGAATTTATGAAGTTGGGTTTGAAGAAATAAGTTTAAAGAATAAAGGATTTATATGAACAGTAGACAAATATATGAGAAGTTATTAGCTGACAAGAATACAGCTAAAAATTATGCGAAGTACAATCAACTTTCTGAGTATCAAAAAAAATGCTTGTACAATTCTAATTATTGGAGAGTACAAACAGGAGAAGAACCTATTTCAGTTCCAGAAAGTGAAACCTCATATTGGGAAGATATTGAGAAAAATTTGGAGAAATGTCATAATGAAAGTTAACTTACAGATAACAATTAAACACAAATAACAATTAAACTATGAGTATCGAACCAAATGATATCATTAATAGTAATATCAAAAAGAAAATTTTTGGTGGTTACGACACAAAAGATGTGACTAGACTTTTACATACTGTAGCACAAGAAATTTCTGCTTTAAGAGATCAAAATACTTTATTATTAGAACAACTTTCAGAACAAAGACAAAGGGTTAATCAGTTTGAGCGTTTAGAAACTAAAATGATTGACAGTATTAATAGTGCTGAGAAAGCTAAAAGAGTTGCATTAAAAGATGTACAAATACAATCTGATGCAATGATCGAATCAGCAAAAATGAAAGCTAATTTTATTATTCAAGAAGCAGAATCAAAAGCACAAAAAGCAATGGAAGAAGTTCATTTACGCTACCAAGCTGAAATGAATAAATTAAGAAAAGATACTTCTCTTATTAAAAGAGATTACAATGCCATTGATAGCTATTCGGATAAGTTATTAAATGCTTTAAGTGAAATGGCTGAAAAAACTTTATCAGAAGCAAGAAGATTAAAAGCTATAAAAGATGTTGCTCACAGTGATCAAACTGCTTTAAAAATACAAAGGGAAAAAGTTGACAGGTTAAACCAAGAAACGCCAACAAATGATTCCGTAACTTCTAACTTTTTCGAAGAATTAAATATTTGATTAATGAAACATACGATTGCATTAGAGGGCATGGAGTTTTTTGCCTACCATGGCTATTTTGAAGAAGAACAAAAAATTGGAAATAAATATGGTGTTGATCTTATTGTAGCAACAAACTTTGAAAAAGCAGCATTAACAGATGACCTTGAAGGCACTATAAATTATATGGAATTGTATGAAATTGTGAAACAACGAATGGCAATTTCCACAAAATTATTAGAGCATATCGGGCAAAATATTGTTGATGATATTTATAAAAAGTGGGAAAATTCTACAAATGAGGTTTCTGTTACAATCAAAAAGTTTAATCCCCCAATTGGAGGAATTTGTACAGCATCTAGTATAACTATTAAACAGTAGCTGTCTCTGCTACAATACTATCCATTAAACTTAAGAAATAGGGCATACTTACAAGCACTTCCATATTTTCTCCTAGCTTAAAATCATTACCAACTACCTGTCTACCTGTAATTAATATTTTAGATTCTGGGAACGATGAGCTAATTTGATCTAGGTATTTTTGTACATCATTTATTTGTGTAAGTGATGTCATTACAGTTAGTAAATACTCTGATTTACATCCTTTATAAACATCTTTTACTTCATGAAGTGGTAATGATTGTCCCAAATAGATAACCTTGAATCCACGAGCTCTAATAACATAAGAGGCAAATAATAAAGATATCTCATGTAATTCACCTTCAGGTAAAAACAACATAAAAGAAGGTTTATCTGGTACACTAGAAGTTATTTGAGCATCTATTGCCACAATTAATTTCTGTCGTATCAAATTAGAAATAAAATGTTCTTGTGCTGGAGAAACGGCACCTGTTAACCACAATACACCAATTCGCATCATGAACGGTAAAATGATATTTACCATTGTACTTTCAAAACCTTTCTTTAATATATTTGACGATATTATTTTCTCAAAATGTGCTTCATCAAATTCTAGCATGCACATCGTTAGAGCGCTAATCTGATCCTGATAATTATCATTTACATCAAGTACTTTATAAACTTCTTGGTTAATCTCTTCTGCTGTAAATTTTGCAATTTTAGAGATTTTAAATCCATTGTTATTAAGTAGTGACACATTTATCATGTGTTTTAAATCATCATCAGTATAATACCTAATATTAGTATCAGACCTTTTAGGGGTTATTATTTCGTATCTCTGTTCCCAAATACGAATTGTATGTGCTTTCACACCAGTTAGGTGTTCTAAGTCTTTTATTGAATAATTACTCATGTTTTTTCTGCAACTAAAATATTATATCTTTAACAAGCTTTATAATATAATTGTTTTACTAGTTGAAGGATTTAGATACAAAATACGATATTTTTAATGTCTTTGGTGAAGGGAAAGACTTACTTATTTGTATCCATGGTTATGGACAGACTTATAAGGTGTTTTCTACTCTACCAAATATTCTAAAGAATACTATAATCCTGACTATCAACCTACCTCACCATCCTTTTCAAAACAAATTAGATAATTTAGACTCTCAAATTTATTTTACAGAAATTATTACTTTTATAGAAAAGCTAACTTCTGAAAAAAAAATAAAAAATTGGTCTATTTGTGGGTATTCTATTGGAGCAAGAATAGCATGCTTCCTTTACCTACGCTTTCCAACAAAATGTAAAGAGCTCCACTTAATTGCACCAGATGGCATAGGAGATAATGTTATTTTTCCAATTGCAACTGCAAAACTAATACAACCAGTATTTAAATTAATAATGACCAACGCCGTAAAGGTCAGTAAATTAATATCAGTTGCAAAGTTTTTAAATATAATTTCTGTAAAGCAAGAGCGGTTTATTAAGCAGAATCTAACTAACAACTTGTATTCTTCTAGAATTGCAGAAACATGGATTTCAATTTCAGTGGCTAACTTTTCTAAAACTGATTTAATAAATAAAGTAAAAAAAACTGAAAGTAAATTACTTCTTTTTCTAGGCAAGTATGATGCTGTTATCTTAAAAAAAGATTTAGATAATTTTATTCTTCAATTACCTAAAGAGTCTATTATTTATTTAGAAGCAGACCATAACAGAGCATTATTTAAATATTTTGAATGGTTAAAAACAAAAAAAACCTCTCAAGATGCTTCTTAAGAGGTTTATAGAATAGTTTTAAAACTATGCTTCTTTTGTCGTTTCAGGAACTTCTATAAGACCTTTACGTTGAAGTAGTTTTATCATAAATCCTTTTTGTACTTCTGTAGTGAAGATAGAATAAGGTAAGTATAAAGGCATACCTAACTTCTGAGCAAAAAACTTTTGAATTTTATTTGCTTCAACATTATCATTACCTAACATTAAAACAAATGCATCATCTGTCATTTTTGCACTTTTAACCATCTCCCATTTTACAGGCATACCTTCTTTAGCATTACGTTTCATCATGATGAATCTGCTATCTATTTCATATGAAAGTCTCTCAAAGAACATTTTACTTTGTTCCATTTGTGTTGCTCCCATAAATTGTGCCCACCAAAATAAAATGTAAAGTACAGATAATAATACACCTACACCTACCATCCACCAAAGTGAACTTGGCCATATTAATGACGGTATAATTATAATTGCAGCTGGTATAAACCAGAACCACCATAATTCTTTCATTACCCCAATCAAACCTAATTTTACATATTGGTTCGATTCTAATTGATATTTTTTTGTCTTGATTGTCATCTTAATAATACAATTTATACAGCCTTTAAGCTGATATCTTTACTTAGACTAGAATGAGTTAAGGCTCCTAAAGAAATAAAATCAACTCCTGTTTCTGCTACTTCAGCAACATTACTTTCTGTTATTCCTCCAGATGCTTCAGTTTCACATTGTCCTCCAACAATACGAACAGCTTCTTTCATTGTTGCAATATCCATATTATCTAACATGATAACATCTACTTTTGCAGCTAATGCTTGTTTCACTTCATCAAGGTTTCTTGTTTCTACCTCAATACGAAGTGATTTATTATTTTCTGATAGATATTGTTTCGTATCGCTTACAGCTTTTTCAATTCCTCCAGCATAATCTATATGATTATCTTTTAGCATAACCATGTCATACAAACCAAATCTATGATTTCTTCCTCCACCCAAGAAAACTGCCCATTTCTCCATTAATCTGAAATTTGGTGTAGTTTTACGAGTATCTAAAATCTTAGTCTTTGAGTTTTTAATAAGGTTTACTACACGGTGAGTATGAGATGCAATTCCACTCATACGTTGTGCACAATTTAAAGCAAGGCGTTCTGCCATTAAAATAGCTTGAGCATTACCTTTAATAGTCATTACAATGTCTCCATAATTTAGACTATCGCCCTCATTAGCAAAACATTTAATTTCCATATCAGGATCTAAAGTTAAGAAAATGCGTTTTGCCATTTCTATACCTGCAATAACTCCTTGATCTTTAAAAATCATTTTTGCAGATTCTACTGCATCTTTAGGCACAGCAGAGAGCGTGGAATGATCGCCATCTCCGATATCTTCTTTTAATGCACTCTTAATGAATGCATCAATAGCTTCTTCTGTTAAGTACTTTGGTTTCACGGACGCAAAAATAAACAAATGATGTTACTGTTCCACTTTATTTGTAATTGATCTCAAAAAAAACTAATAATATGAGATCAGTTGTTTGTTAATTTCTAATCAATTGTAGTGAGAACAATAAAAAAAGCCATGCAATGCATCGCTTTAAAATAAAAAAGGGTCGGTTGGAATTTCTCCATTTATAACAGGTTTAGGTTTCCTGATCATATGTCGACCTTCCACTGTTAACATTCCAAAGAATGACTTTATCGAAATAAAGTTGAGGCCTGCTCTTCAAAAATCAGTACACCTTATATGAGTTCACGTTGAAAAATCCAAATGTTACCGACCCATGTACAAATGTCATCAAAAACAGTTAAAAACACAACTTTATTAAGATTATTTACACGACAAAATCAATTGATTTATTACACAATAATTGGCATCGTTATTCTAAATGTTGTTCCTTCTCCAGGAGTAGATTCTAAAACTATTATTTTTCCTTTATGGTAATCTTCTACAATTCTTTTTACTAAAGTTAGACCTAAACCCCAACCTCTTTTCTTTGTAGTATACCCAGGGTTAAACACTGTAGTAAGTTTATTCTTAGGTATTCCTTTGCCTGTATCTTTCACATCTATAGTAACAGAAGTCTTGTGCTGAGTTAGTTCCATAGTAATATCTAATCTACCAACACCATTCATTGCATCTACTGCATTTCTACATAAGTTTTCTACAACCCATTCAAATAAAGGTAGACTAATATTAATATCTGCTTGTCCCTCTAAGTTATAATGTACGTTCATACTCACTTTTGTAGAGATACGTTTAGACATATATTCTACTGCACCACGAACAGAAGATTCTAAATTTGCTGGTTTTAATACAGGTTCAGAACCGATATTAGAAAACCTAGCTGTTATCATTTCTAACCTAGTAATATCTTTCTGTAATTCTTCTATTATAGATTGATCAAAATCTTCATCTGTTTTAAAATATTCAATCCATGCAACTAATGAAGATATTGGTGTTCCTAATTGATGTGCAGTTTCTTTGGCTAACCCTGCCCATACTTGGTTTTGCTCAGCTCTTCTTGATGTAGAAAAAACCAGGTAGGCAGCTAAGGCTAATATTGCTAAAACAGACAATTGAATCATTGGAGCAAAACGTAAATTACGTACCAACTTAGAATCTGCATAGTAAATATATTGCTCTTCCCCATCTGTAAAATCAATTTTTATTGGTGCATAATTCTTTTTCATCTCTTGAACTTCCTTTTTAAGATAGTCCATTCGCTGAGCAAAATTAAGATCTGAAGGTATCTCAATATTTTTAGAACTGATAGGCTCTCCCATGTCATCAGTAAGTACAACAGGAATTAAATCATTTCCTTTAATTACTTCCATCAAAAGAAAAGTAACATCTGCATTATCTTCTGTACCCATTGTGGCTAATTTTGCCTGAACTTTAGCAAAGAAATCTATTTGATCATATTCTCTTTGTCTTAATTCATCAACAAGAAGTTCAGTATAAATTAAAGAAGTGATACCTATTACTAACCCCATTAAGATTACAATAATCTTTAAGCTATATCGGTTTGAATATATTTTTCCTTTCACAATAGAAGAGTTGGTGAAATTTAATTTTAATAATCTGCCTCCTTAATTTGTGGTTACTCTACAATTGCAGATTGGATTACTGTAGATTTTGAAGGGTAATATTCTAAATATTTATTAGGTACAGATCCAAAAGACATTTCAATCAAGTCATTAATCTGATTAATTACATTTTCTGGATTAGGCGTAAAAAGTTCACCCATTTTTATTTCAGAATATACTTCTAAATATGGTCCCTGTTTATACACTTTATATCCATTTTGTTGACTTGCTACTTTATTCGTAGAAAGTGCTCCAACAATAGCTTTGATTGGTTTATCAGTATTGGGATTTTGAAAAAAAAGAACTGCTAAATTACCAGATAGTTTATCTCTTTCTATTTCTTTTGAAATAGAATCATATAAATTAATAAATACTTGTGAATCAGCTTTCCCTTCATATTCTATCCCTACTAATTCCCAGCCATCTGATTCTTTTTGATCAATTTTCACTTCAGAATAAACACCAGTCATTATACTTATTATACCAATTGATATAAACCCTAGTAACGTGATAACCCAGAAACGAGTACTTTTTAAAAAATCCATTCTTACTTTTTTACTATTAATCTCTTAATTAGAAGTCAAATTATATACACAAACCTACTAAAGTTCAATTCAGCTTCAACTTTTTTAACAAAAATATTACACCTGTCAGAAAAATGTTTTTTTATTTCTTTCTTATTAAAGCAATTGTCATTCTAGAAATACATAACAACTCTTCATCTTCATCATAAATTTTCATCTCCCACACATGAGATTTTTTTCCAATATGAATAGGTTTCGCAAAACCTGTTACAATACCTTTTCTAGCACTTTTGATATGATTAGCATTGATTTCTTGTCCTACAGGTACAGTTTCTTTATCAATTGCATGCGTTAGTGCCCCTACACTACCTAAAGTTTCTGCTAACACCATAGATGCACCTCCATGTAACAATCCCATTGGTTGTTTTGTCCTATGATCGACAGGCATTGTTGCTGCAATTAATCCATCTTCTACACGAATAAATTCAATATCTAAATGTCCTAACATGTTATCCCTGAGGTCATTTAAAGATTTTATTGTAATTTTACTGTTAAACATACATTCTTCTTATTTGTTTTATATACTAAAGCACTTACTATTACGTAGTGTTAATTAGGCAATTATAATTATTGCCGACAATATTCATTTATGTTTCACCACTAAATCATTAAAAAAATGATTTTATTATTAAAAAATTATGAACGCAAAACACATTTACATAATCAGACATGGAGAAACTGATTTTAATAAAAAAGGATACGTCCAAGGTAGTAGTATAGACTCCAACCTAAATGGTTTGGGTAAACTACAAGCAAATGCTTTTTTCTCTAAATATAATCATATTGCCTTTGATAAGATTTATACTTCTAAATTAAAACGTACTCATCAAACGGTTCAGCCTTTTGTTGCCACAGGAATTCCATTTGACACCCATCATGGCTTAAATGAAATCAGTTGGGGAGAAAAAGAAGGTAGAGAATTGACTGAGCAAGATGAGATAAATTACATTAAACTGTTATCTGAATGGAATAATGGAAATTATGATTACAAATTAGAAGGAGCAGAATCTCCTCATGAAGTTGTAAAACGTCAAAAAGAAGCATTCGAAATAATTCTTCAACAACCTGATGAAAAAAACATTTTGATTTGTACACACGGTAGAGCAATGAAAATTTTAATCTCTACACTTATGGATGAACCTTTAAGTAAGATGAACCAGTATGAACATTCTAACCTTGCCTTATATCATATTATTTATCAGAATAATCGATTTAGAATTGTTCAAGCCAATGATATTAGACATTTAAATCATATCACAAAAAAGGCTCATGCATATTAATCTTTTTCCTCAACCATTAATCTTTTTGATTAATAAAGGGAGTTCTGACATACTTTGAATTACGTGTTTTACACCAATTTCTTTTAAAGTATGTTCGTGCCCTTTTTTTATGTGCGATGCTCCCGTAAAACCAATAACATACATTCCTGCTGCAACTGCAGACTTTGCTCCACTCGCACTATCTTCAATTACAATTACCTTAGATGGTAACACTTCAAGCATTTTTGCAGTATGCAAATATATATCTGGAGCAGGTTTTGGATTCGAAACATCTTCCACACCAGAGAACACCCTATCATTAAACAAATCTCTCATTCCTGTAAAATCTACAGCATGGTTTATTTGTTCTTTATAACTGTTAGAAATTATTGCTTTTGGCAAATCAATTTGTTCATAAGCAGCTTTTGTTCCTTCAATAGCTTTTTCTTCTTGTACAGCTGCTTTTTTATATAATGATGTGATTTTGTTTACATAATCATTAGGTAAATCTAAGTTATATTTTTTTGATAAGCCTGTCATTATACCTGAAAAAGTTTGCCCAGAGAATTTCACCAAGTACTCATCTAAGGTGATAGGTACATTGTAAGATTGTATATATTTCACCATTACTCTAGCCGCAATAATCTCACTATCTATAATTACTCCATCACAATCGGAGAATAAATATTCAAATTTCATTCTATATAGTTTTAAACTGATTTTTCTTTTAAAGGGGCAAATGTTACATACAGAAATGCACAAAAACAGGCAAAACCTGACGCTATAAATGACCACCCTAACCTCTCTTCTATATTATCATACAAGAGTCCGGATAAAAATGCACCCATTCCTATACCAATTTCTAAAGCAATATACATTGTGGCTATTGCCCTCCCTCTATGCTTTATATTACTTCTATCGATTGTCCATGCATATATTGTCGGTGAGTTTGTTCCTATTCCTAGGCCCAATAAAATTGCAGCGGCATATAATTCTAAATCAGAAGATGCTAATCCAACCCAACACAGTGAAACTACTAATAATATTGTTGATAACTTTAAGACAGGTATTCGACCATATTTATCAGAAAGCTTACCGGCTAATACTCTCACTAACATTGATGCCCCTGTAAAAAACATGAAGAACATCCCTTTGTTTTCTATTCCTAAAGATTTGCTAAGGTCAGGAATTAATGTAAGAATAACGCCATAAGATGTTGTACAAAGTAACATAACGATGGCTGGGGGTAAAGCATTTACATCAATTATCTCATTCTTCCGAATTCTAAAATGTTCCAACTTTAACTTTTCAGGATGCTCTAAAGTTTCTTTCATACCCGAAAGAATTAAGATAGACAATAGAGAAACTACCGAAGAACAATAAAACATAGTATTAATGTCAGTCTCCATAGTTAACCAACTACCTAAAATTGGTCCAATACCAATTCCTGTACTTGAACAAAAACCTAAAATCCCCATAGCTTCACCTCTTCTATTTGAAGGGACAATATCGGCTAAGAAAGCAGAAGTACCTGTTGGTTTAAAACCTGTAGAAAAGCCATGAAAAAAGCGCAATAATAAAAAGCCTGCTACTGTACCTACAATTGGATAAAAAAGTGTACAAATACAACTAACTACTACTCCTACAACCATTACAGGTACACGTCCAATTCGATCTGTTAATTTACCACTAAATGGTCTAGATAAACCAGCCGTTAATGTAAATAACGCAATAATCAGCCCTTTATAATCTTCACCTCCTAATGAGGTTAAGTAATCAGGAAGTTCTGGAATTATCATATTAAAACTCGTGAAAAATAATAACGAGCTTGTACATAACAACCAAAATTGTAATGTATATATATTTTCTTTTTCCTGATCTATCAAATTCTTATCCTTTTGTCTGTTTCTTATGGTAAAGGTGATAATTATATTTATAGAATACTTAAATTATAAGCACATTTGAACAAAAAAAAGATGTACTCTTAATAGAATACATCTCTTTTCCTGTTATCAACTGAATTATCCTAAAATTTCATTCAGAATACCTGCTAAACGAATTCCTGCATATTCAATTCTTTCTTCTACAGTTTTATAATGATCATATAAATATCTGTATCCTAACTTGCCATCTCCAACATCATATAAGTCTGTACATAAAGCATAAGATTCCTTCATCATATCTATTGTTGAAGCACTCTGTATCACTTTAACTTCCTCTGGTGTTGCATGGTCTACGTATTTTGCTACTTCCGTGTAACTTAACCCTTTAGAACCTAACATTTCAGAATCCCAAACTCTATGGATATTAGACGGTTCTCCAAACCAAGTTACTTTTACTTTATTTCCGCCCCAATCACTTGCATGCCCCACATGGAAAGGTTGATGTAAATCTCCAACTAAATGCGTTAAAATCTTAACTGCCTGAGCTTTCTGTCTTTTTGAAGAAGAAGGATCATTAAGAACTCTTTTCATTTCTTCAATTGACTTTATGATATCTCCTTTAGGGTTTCTCTTTAATGTTTCAAAAGTTTGTCCCTCATCAATATTAATAAAGTGCCAAGTGTACATAAAGCTATACTTCTTATCAGATTTGATATCATCCATCCAAGTAGACACCATTGGCAAATAGGCTGAATCTCCTAAAATAGCTTGTAGTTGCTTTTTTGCTTTTTTTGTTAAATGATTATCAGCTACTTCAGCTACAGCTCTATGACCTGTATGCCCCCAAGCCAAAACATCTTGATTTAAGAAAGTAACAAAGACTATAATTAAACTTAAAAATAATTTGAATTGATCCTTCATCTTTTAATGATTGGTTAAATTTTTGTGTCTAACGAACTGCAAGTTAAATTGTAGTATATAGGTATCAAAAATTATCTTGATAGATTATAATTTAACGTACTGATATTGACATACATTTAATCTTAGTTGTCTAATTTATAGAATACAACTATTTTTTATTTAAAAACAATCATGAAAAAAATCTTAACTCTTTTAATCGGTCTATTTTTAATTGGTGCTACTGCAAATGCACAAGATGGCTTATTTAGCCTTGGTGTAAAAGGTGGTATTGGTGCATCTAGTTACGACTTAAGCGGTCCTGTAACAGGATGGACAACAGAAGGAACTGCATCATGGCACGTAGGTGGTATGTTTAGAACAAACATTCCTGTATTACCAATTTATGCTCAAATTGAAGCTTTATACTCAAGAGTTGGAGGTACTATCTCATACCAAGGTATATCAGATGATGCATATATTAACAGATTTGACGTTCCAGTCTTGGTAGGTCTAAAATTTGGTCTATTAGGTATTAGTGCTCGTGCATTTGGTGGTGCTGTTGCTCAATCAAACTTCCCAGAAGATGCAGGAGATTTAGAGTATGAAAGCTTCACTTGGGGATGGCAAGCAGGTATAGGTGCTGATATCAAGAAATTAACTGTTGATGTTAAATATGAAAGTGGTTCAGATTTGATTACTCAACAAACTGGTGCTCCTTCAATTAAATCTACTCAATGGATCTTAAGTGTTGGTTATTTTTTCGGAGGCAACTAAAATACTAATCAAGTATAAAAAACAAAAGCCATTCAATTTTAAAATTGAATGGCTTTTGTTTTTATTGATATCTAGGTGTTTTGGGACAATTTACTCGTATTAGGTGATAACTTAAAGTAACACCTAAAAAGTAGTAATTGTCTCTCCAAGATTCATCAACAAACAAACCTGCAACACTTTCAGTACTCTTATATACTCCATCCGTTTTATCAGTCCATAATGGCTTAGTTATACTGAACTCCATACCTATATCTAAATAAGTGCTTATTCTCTTCTTAAACCCCATTCCAACAGGCATTGTTACTGCTATTGCCGTGTCGCTATACGACGCTCCTGTAGCTGGGTTTGATACTTTATTTAAGAATGTCCCAACTCCTAATTGTAAAAAGAAATAAGGTGTAAAACTATCTTTATGTCGTTTATCTTCTCGAAACTGCAAGAAATTATATTCAAAACCAGTTGCTGCATTTATCATATGAATCTCTGTTTTATATTCAGGGAGGTTATCTTGAATTCTACCCACACCTTGATACCAACCATAATCAATATCAGTTCTCCAAAGTAAATACGACTTCATTTTATATTTAGCAAAAAGCTTTGCTCCAACTCGATAATCTACTGGGTTAGGAAATGTAGATAAATCTCCTGCATATCCTGTAACACCTAAAGCACCACCATAAACCCAATATTTACTTTGTGCGTTAGTTTTATTTAATGTGCAAAAAAATAGTATTGAAAATACTGCTGCAACTGAAAAAAAATGCTTCATTATACTTTATTTATTATGAGTACAAAAGTATTCAATTTATCAGTACAAAAAAGTCCGAACAGTGTACTGCACGGACTTTTAAGTATTAAAAACTTTATCGTTAACGGAATTTAGGCATTTTAATAGTACCTCCCAATATGTAATTAAGAGAAAAACCTAATGTCATAAAAGCATCATTTAACTGACTAGATGTACTCCCGTTAATTTCATTATTAATACCATCTACCATATCACTACCTGCATAATTTACAGTTGCTTCAAAAGCAATATCAAGATGCGTTGATAATTTATATCTTACTCCAAGAGCAACAGGAATTACATATGTAACTTCTGTATTTTTTTGTTCTCCAGAAATTATTTCTCCTTGGTAATTAGGGTCAGGTTTTTGTGAAACTGTAGATGCCACAAACATCCCTCCTATTCCAAGACCAATATATGGGATCGGAATTTTAGGTCTTCTATAATACACACCTGCATTGGGGAATAAATCAATAATTCCCATCACATTAATCTGAGTGGCATAAGTAAAGAATTCTAAACCTCTATCTGCATTACGTCCTGCATCTGCATCACTTCCTGAGAAAAAGTTGTTATTTAAAGATACTCTTCCCGAAATCCTCGGTAAATATCTTCTTTGAACAAATCCACCAAACTGTACTAATGTGTTAGACCAATCAATACTACCTTTATTAGGTGTTGGTGATAAGTCTCCCATAAAGTTTGAAGAGGTTATCATTCCACCGAAACTCCAATATTTCTTTTTTGATGTGAATCGTGCTCTTCCTCTAACTCCTTGTGCAGAAACTTCAGAAAAAGCGAAAAACATTAAGACTAAAAATAAAACAGCTTGAAATGAAGTCTTTATTTTCATTATAAAATTTTTTTATAAGTAGACTCAAATTGTTAGTAGGAGTCAAAAAATGTCATTTTAAAGAGTAATTACAATTACCTATTATACTCATACACGTATTATGCCAAATTCATGAAAATCATGTACATAATTAATGAATAGAAATAGTTGATATCACTTTTGAGTAAAACAATACAAGCCCAAATATATCAATTTTACAATAGAATATTAACATTATTAAAGAATTATTTCACTACTTCTTCTAAACCTTTGTTAAATGAGATTGGTTCATATCCGAGTATATTTTTTGATTTACTAATGTTAAACCCTGTCTTCAATGGTCTCTTACCATTTTCTTTGAATGTATTTGCTGTAACTTCAGTTATTAAATTTGTAGGTAAATTAAGTTCTTTAGCTACTTTTAATGCTATCGTATATGGAGTTAAATAATCTTTACCAGAAATATGGTAAATACCTTCTGCTTCTTGATCTAAAATTAAAAAACACCCTTGTGCTAAATCTTTAACATAAGTAGGGGTTCTATACTGATCGTTGACTACTTTTATCGAATTTCCTTTCTTAAGATTATTTTTCACCCATAACATTATATTAGTTCTACTCATATCTTTTACTTGACCATATACAAGACAAGTTCTGACAATAGCTGTTTTGAAAGGCCAACTTTGCATTACTAGATCTTCTGCTAACAATTTTGTTTGTCCATAAAAATTAGGAGGATCTCTTCTATCTTCTTCTGTTAGCATCCCCTTTTCCCCTGAAAAAACAAAATCTGTTGAAACAAAGATAAATTGTTTTAAAGCATTTGATTTCCCTGCGTTTAATAAAAAATTGGTCGCACTAACATTTTGTAAAATCGCATTGTTATTATCATTTTCACAATCTTCTACTTTTGAAATAGCAGCAGCATGAATAATTATATCTGGTTGTATTGATGTAATAACTCGATCTACTTCACTTTTTTTAGATACATCCAAAGAAATATAATTGTACCCTTTTTCCAATAAACGGTCCTTCCCTCTTCCAGAAGCGAACACTTCAATATTTTTTTTTGTTAATAACAATTTGGTAAGGTGTTGACCTAAAAGCCCATTTGCACCAGTTATAAGTACTTTACGTCTCATTTTTTTGTGTTTTATTAATTTTATTTTGCACTATTAACGTAAACTAAATCAATAGTTCTTATGTTATATAGTGTGTGATTAGTTAAATATAATCATGATCGTTATTTTTGTGTATTCAAATCTTATACTTTCGTATGTTAAAATTTGCAACTCAACCAGATATAGACGTTCAAGTACTTGAGGAAACTGAAGTAGACTCTGAACTTAATAGGGAACTAGTAGTGTTCAATGATGATGTCAATACATTTGATCATGTAATTGATGCTCTCATTCAAGTTTGTGAACACACTACGCATCAAGCTGAACAGTGTACATGGATTATCCATTACAATGGAAAATGTGCTGTTAAAAATGGTACTTTTGATGAACTTGCTCCTATGCGTAATTCAATGTCAGACAGAGGTATATCTTCTGAAATACTATAAATTAAAATTACATTTTCTGTGTTAAACCTTCCTTCAAAATCTTTAGAGCAAGCTGTTGCTCAGCTTTCTAAATTACCTGGTATCGGTAATAAATCAGCTTTACGCCTTGCATTGCATATTTTGAAGGAAGATGAACTGTATGCAAAAGATTTAGCTACTTCTATAGCTGCATTGCGTTTAAATGTAAAGTATTGCAAAAAATGCCACAATATTTCTGATGAGGAATTATGTGGTATTTGTAAGAACCCAGTTAGGGATATCAACACACTTTGTGTTGTAGAAAATATGTCTGATGTTTTAGCTATTGAATCTACAGGTGCATATAAGGGAATTTACCATGTTCTTAATGGAGTGATATCTCCTTTACAAGGTATAACACCTATGGATCTGACCATTGAACATCTAATTGATAGAATTCACTCCGAAGATATCAATGAAGTTATTTTTGCCTTAAACGCTAGTTTAGATGGCGATACTACAGCATTCTTTATCCGTCAGCAACTTAATGATATACCTGAGATAAAAGTAACTAATATTGCCAGAGGTATACCTGTTGGTGGTGCTTTAGAATACGCTGATGAATTAACCCTAGGTCGTTCAATTTCTGAAAGAACAGACCTTACCCAATAAATTAATTGGGATAAAAAAAACTGAGTCACCTTACAGTAACTCAGTCTTCAATATTATAATTTTCTTAATTCTTTTTTAGCTTTTTTCTGCTTTCCTCTCAATACACTTGCAGAGATATAAATACTAATCTCATAAAGTAAAAGAATAGGTCCTGCAATTAATAATTGCGTTATAGGATCCGGAGGTGTAATAATAGCGGCAACTATCAGAATAATAACAATAGCATGCTTTCTATATTGTTTCATGCTTTCTGGAGTAACAATATCAGATTTTGATAAGAAGTATACCACCATTGGTAACTGAAACATTACTCCACCAGAGAGAACAATCATTGCTAAAGTTGATATATAAGAGGTAATATCAAACTCATTTAACACTGATTCATCTATTTGATAATTCGATAAGAAATTAATTGCTAAAGGAGATACAATAAAATATGAAAATAAAATACCAGTAATAAAAAGTAGGCTTACAAAAAATGTTGCTCCTGTAGTCACACTTTGCTCAGTATCATATAAACCTGGTTTTACAAAACGCCAAATCTCCCAAAAAGTATACGGGAAAGCAAAGATTAATCCAATCACAACAGACGACATAATATGCATTGCAAATTGCCCAGTCATTGTTCTACTCTGTATAGTAAAAGGTAGGCTTTCTATACATAATGCATCAGTATGCATATATTTAGATAGTTCACAAAGCCACTGATATGTAGGAAAATCAAGTCTTGAAGGACCTAATATTATCACATTGAAAACATATGATTTAGCGATAAAGGCGATGATTGAAAAAATAAAAATTGACGCAACCCCTCTCATTACATGCCATCTTAGTTCTTCTAGATGATCTAAGAAGGACATTTCTTGCTCATTACTATCTGCCATTTGTTTGTTTAATATCTGTCTTTTTAATTCCGCCTAAAGTTCGACATTTTGATCGAAATCGCATAATTAATATAAGAACTATATAAGAATACTTGTAAATAAGAATCACATCACGCAATTTCGTAGGATAGATTTTACAGAGGACTTATAAATATGACTTTCCCTAAACATATATTACGATTATTATATCCACTTTTAATGCTTTTAATATTGATAAATATATCTGTAGTAAAGGCACAAAGTGATTCTTTTAAGCAATACAGTTTCGATAGAAATGTAGTTATTGTAATTGACCCTGGTCATGGAGGTGAAGATGTAGGTAAACCTAGAAGTAAAAAATCTTTTAAGCATGAATCTGACTTAAATCTTGATATAGCTTTTAGGCTAGGTGGATATCTTGAAGAGCGTGTAAAAAATGTTACAGTAAAATACACAAGAAAAACCGATAGAACCATTTCCTTAACAGATAGGGTTAACTATGCCAATAAAATTAAAGCCGACTATTTTATCAGTATACATTGTAATGCTTTAAGCAATAGGAATTACCACGGAACACAAGTGCATATTCAAAGTGAGAAGTTTCCAACCTCATTTGGTTTAGCAAAAGAAATAGATAAAGAATTTATCCGCGCTGGTAGAAAAAGTAGAGGCATTAAAGATCGAAATGATAGAGGACACAATCTTCAGGTATTACAGTATACAGAAATGCCTGGAGCTTTGATAGAATGTGGTTTTATGAGTAACCCTACTGAAGAACAATATCTTAATTCTGGTAAAGGACAAACTTATATAGCTTCTGCATTATTTAGAGCTATTAGAAATTTTGAAAACAAACGTCCAAGGCCAAAACTTGATGTTCGATATCCATATTATCGAGTACAAATTGGAGCAACTCCAAATTGGAAAGATATTTCTGCAAAAAAATATCAAAACCTAAATATGGCAATAGATACTTTAAAAGAAGGGAAAGTATATTCTTTATTAGTAGGTCGTGAATATATCAAGAAAAATGCTGATGTTCTTGCTAAAAAAATTAAGAAAAAAGGATTTAAAGATGCTTACGTCAGAACATTTAATAAACCAGTAATTAAAGAATCAGTACCGAAACCAAAAGTATCTACGACAAAAAAAGAGATAACTAAAGCTGCAAACACTACCACAGATTCATCTCGAATGAATTCTCAAAATGATTCTCTTCATTTTTACAGAATTCAAATTATGTCTAGCGAGGTAGAAATCGACCTCACAAAACGTGAGTTTACTAATCTTGGCTTTCCTGTTTATTTATTTTATGATAAGGAAACCAAAAATTCATACAAATATCAAGTACTTGTAGGTAAAACTTATTCTAAGGTTGAGGCAGAAAAAATAAAAGCAATTGTACGAAAAAAAGGTTTCCCTGATGCGTTTATTGTAACAGTTTTAGAACGCGAAAAGAGAAACCCTGAAGCAGAATATATTCCTAAGAAATAAGCTAAAGCATATAGACTGCTTCTTTCTCAATAATAGAATGAATTGTTTCATCTAATAATATATCTAAATCTCGTTCATTTTTAAGCATTTGTTCTAATGCTTCTATAATGGTTTCATCATGAACTTGATGTGCATACATTAGTATTAGGTGATACCCAGACAAGTCATTTGAATGTAATTGCTTTACTGCAGATAGTATTGCCATATCAGTAACTACAGGATTAATTGATCTTTCAATTATCTTTTCCATTTCTGTAATTACACCTAAACTACATTCACAAATATCACCAACTCCATTTTCTTGTAATTCAGAAAACAGATTATCAAGTGATGTTAAATGCTTTTGGGCGTGATTTTCACAATTTTCTAAAACACGTTTTAAGTGTATAGAATGTACTTTAGTTTTTAGTTGTTGTAAGACTTCTACTTGTTGCGTTTCAGAATCATAACGATCCTTGATTTGATGAATAAACAGGTGTCTTAAATCTTCGATAAGTTTCATAACATTGTTATTTAGATGTAACTATAATTATCATAACACACATATTTACAACACTTTACAAATATACAAGTGTAGTTTATACACACCAAATTCATCAATTAATTAGTTACTTTCAATGATAATAATCACTAAAAACAACTTATAAAAAAGAGTGTAACTTCTATCACACTCCTCTTATTTCTATTTTAAAAAACTTTCATGCCTTCATAAATTCTAGATTGGTTCATATGCTTTATTACACCTCTAAAATTCAATTCTATATTTTCTGTCTGAGACTTTACTTTTACATTAGCATAATTCCCTTCACCATCTAATGAAAAGCTCATACTCACCATCATAGCTGGTCCCATAGCGTTAAACTTTACAGTAACTCTACCGTTTTCTAACTTTTCGACTTTATAATCAGATATTTTTCCTTCCATCGTAATGCCTCCAACTCCATTATATCCGACTATTCCTTCAAAGCCAAGTTGAAATATCGCTCTATCATCTACAATTTTGACAAAATTTATAGTACTATTTACATTTTCAACATTTCCATATCTATCATATGCTTGAGTTGCTTCTAAAACAAATAATTGACTATCTATCCCTACTACAGCACTTTCATGATTCATTTTTTCTAATTGTTGAGTTAACAATTTACGTTGTTGCTTTTCTTTTAATCTTTGTTGTTTCCTCTGAATTCTTAATTCAGACTTTGTCAACTCTTTTGTTTTTACTGTATCTTGAGCAAATAAATTTACTGAACTGAAAAGAATGATGAATGCGAATAAATATTTTAATATATGTTTCATGATCTTATAAGTTTGGTATTAAATTGATCTACAACAATTTGAACGATTGAATAGTTTTCAATGATTCAAATATTTCAAATCATTAACAACAATGGCTTTAATAGGTATTATTTCTGATACTCACGGATATATAGACGATAGAATTACAGCGCATCTTTCTGATTGTGACGAAATATGGCATGCTGGTGATATAGGTAAAGAAGAAGTAACAAATACACTAAAACATCTAGCTCCTTTAAGAGCTGTTTATGGGAATATTGATGGCGGGAAAATAAGAGCAGAGTTTCCAGAAGAGCAAATATTTACTATTAATGGAGTATCAATCTATATGATTCATATTGGGGGGTACCCTCCTAGGTATACAGCAAAATTAAAAAAACGTCTTGATGAATTAAAACCTAGAATTTTTATTTGTGGTCATTCTCACATTTTAAAAGTTATTCCAGATCAGAATAGAAATTTAATACATATTAATCCTGGAGCAGCAGGTAAACATGGTTTTCATAAAATGAGAACTTTAATAAAGTTAACTATAGAAGATGGAAAGCCTAAAGATTTAAAAGTGATCGAACTTGGCGAAAGAGCTTCTATTAAATAATATTACCATTTAAAAAACAATGATATCAATCAACTAAAAAATCATTATATCTCACCTGTGTATGTGTTCAAAATACGCTTAATTTGTTCTTGAAAGTTATGAGATGAGATAATGCTAGCAAACTGAAAAAATTTATAAAAAAATTATCAGTTTCTAAAAGCGTGACACAGACAGGCATCGGGCGATTTAAGTGCTCGGTGCCTGTTTTTTTTAATGTCCTATTTTTTTTCAAAAAGACCACAATTTAATTCATTTTCAGGTAGATATTTGCACTACTTAAATTATCAAATAAATAAAATGAATAACTTTCCCCGCATTGCAGAAGTATTTTTTGTGATGTTTAAATTAGGTTGCTTAGCATTTGGTGGACCTGCAGCTCATATTGCTATGCTTGAAGAAGAAGTTGTCCAAAAAAGAAAATGGATGACAAGAGATCACTTTCTAGATCTAGTTGGTGCTACAAATCTAATACCCGGTCCTAATTCTACAGAAATGACTATGCATTGTGGTCATGAAAGAGCTGGTTTTATTGGGCTAATTGTTGGTGGCATTTCTTTTATATTTCCAGCTGTTGTACTAACAGGAATTTTAGGGTGGGCATATGTTACTTATGGTGATTTGCCAAATATAGCTCCTTTCATTTACGGTATAAAACCAGCTGTATTAGCTATTATAGCTTCAGCAATTTATAAATTAGGAAAAAAAGCTCTTAAAAGTATTGAATTAGGAGTCTTAGGAATACTTACAATTTTGCTAAGTATTTTAGGATTTAATGAAATTACTGCTCTTTTAGTTACTGGGCTTTTAGGTGTTTTGTATTTCTCTTTTAAAAATTCATCACAATCATCTAAAAAAGCCTTTCTCCCTTTATTGATTACAAATTCTTTATCTATTTCTTCCCTAACATCAAGTACTATATTTTTAACTTTCTTAAAAGTGGGTGCTGTATTATATGGAAGTGGCTATGTATTATTTGCGTATTTAGATGCTGAATTCGTAGCAACAGGTATTCTAACTAGAGGAGAATTAATGGATGCAATTGCAATTGGCCAATTTACACCAGGTCCTGTTTTATCGACAGTTACTTTTGTAGGCTATCAATTGGACGGTATTAGTGGTGCTCTTTTAGCTACTTTAGGTATATTTTTACCATCATTTATATTAGTTGTTTTACTAAACCCTATCATACCAAAGCTCAGGAATTCTAAAATAGTAGGCTATTTTCTAGATAGTGTTAATATCGCATCGGTAGCAATTATGATTATAGTCCTTTTTCAAATGGGAGTAGATATTGCTTCTAGCTGGCAAGGTATTATAATTGCAATATTAAGTTGCATTGCTACATTTGGTTTAAAAAAATCGAATCCAATGTGGATTGTTTTAGGAGGAAGTTTAGGAGGTTATTTACTCCACCTTGTTTAATAGTAAAATCAAAATCTTTTTTTGTAAATTCGTTACTTTAATAGATATCTTCTATTGATTTTTTTTAAATAAAAAGAGCAGTCAAAATCTAATATGTGCGGAATTACAGGGTTATTTGCTTTCAATGAAATTGGAAGAATGCAAGCAATTCATCTTCAAAGAGCAAATGATAAAATTACTCATAGAGGACCAAATGCTTCCGGTATTTTTAATAGTCATTTTGTACATCTTGGACATAGAAGATTGTCAATTATTGATCTTAGTGAAGGAGCAAATCAACCAATGAATGATATCTCTGATAGATATACCATTGTTTTTAACGGTGAGATTTATAATTTTCTTGACATCAAAAAGCAACTTTCTGTAAAGGGTGTAAAATTCACAACCTCCTCTGATACAGAAGTTTTATTATACGCTTATATACATTACGGTAAAAAATGTGTTGAACTGTTTAATGGTTTCTTTGCATTTGCAATTTATGATAATCAAGAAGATAGCTTATTTATTGCTAGAGACAGAATGGGTATTAAGCCTTTACTTTATGCTGTAGATGAAGATAAGATTGTATTTGCTAGTGAAATGTCAGCGCTATTAGAATTTGGAATCGATAAAAAAGTTGACCCTACATCTATATATCAATTATTACAGCTTACTTATATACCTACTCCTAATTCTATTTTTAAAGGAATAAAGAAGTTACCTCAAGGGCACTGCATGTTTATAAAGAATAAGAAAGTGGACATTTCTCCTTATTATTCTCTTAAAGAAGCCACCTCTACCCCTTTAACTATTAGTTATGATGAGGCTAAAAAACAATTAGTCGAGATTTTAGATCAATCTATTCATGACAGAATGATTGCAGATGTACCTCTAGGGGCATTTCTTAGTGGAGGAATTGATTCTTCTGCTATTGTGGCTTTAGCTTCTAGACATACTGATCAATTACAAACTTTTTCTATTGGGTATAAAAATGAGCCATTATTTGATGAAACTCATTATGCAGAATTAGTAGCTAAAAAATATAAAACAAATCACACTGCATTTCAATTAACTCCAGACGACTTCTATCAACATTTATTCGAAATGTTAGATAATTATGGAGAACCTTTTGCTGATGCCTCTGCAATTGCTGTAAATATACTTTGTAAAGAGACCAAGAAAAATGTTACCATTGCACTATCAGGCGATGGGGCAGATGAAATGTTTGCGGGGTATAATAAACATTATGGCGAATGGAAATCTAGACAAGGTGGTTTACTTCCTTCTTTAGTCAAAAATCTAACACCATTATTAAAAAAATTACCACAAAGTAGAAACTCATCAATTGGAAATAAAATTAGACAAGCTGTAAAGTTTGGTGATGGTTTATCACTTAGCCCTAAAGAAAGATATTGGTTCCAATGTTGTTGGAGAGATACAAATTCTACAGATCAAATTCTTAATAATTCTTTTAGAGAGAATATTAATTCAACTGAATTCTTAAATAGAAAAAATGCAATAACCGCTGCTATTGATGGAAAAGGAATTAATGATGTTCTATATGCAGACCTTAACGGACTCTTGGTTAACGATATGCTTTTTAAAGTTGATTCGATGTCTATGTTAAACAGTTTAGAAGTTAGAGTTCCCTTTTTAGATCATAGAGTTGTTGAATTCGCTATGCGACTTCCAACATCTTATAAAATAAATGAGAACATGAAAAAACGTGTTCTTCAAGATGCATTTAAACCACTACTACCTGAAGAACTTTATAAACGTCCAAAACATGGTTTTGAAGTTCCGTTAATGAACGGTTATAAAACTGTACTTAGACCTTGGATAAATGAACTTTTAGACAAAGATTTTGTTATTGAACAGGGAGTCTTTAATGTTGAATATACAGAAGCATTAAAGCAATTAATCTTCAATTCATCCAATTATGATCAGAATCAAGTATGGTCTATTTTAACATTGCAACATTGGTGGAAAAAATATAAACCAATGCTTAATCATTAAAAAAAATCCTTTTTATTAAAAAAAATTACTTTAATTCGATTATATTATTGATATTAAGTAAAATGAATGAAATATGTCATTTTGAGTGTATCATACTCTCATAAAATTTTTTAATCTATTAGGATTTTATCCTATTTGAAGTTACCAACTACAAATTTTTTAGAAGGTGCGCATTAGAATAATCTTCAATCTCCGCAATAAGGGTGCAATATTACCCTTTCATCATCAGAAACTTGTTCAAAACATGCTTAAAATAGTATGTGCTGACAATGACGTTTTTGATAAAGCTAGTTTTACTTTTTCTGGACTTAAAGGACAGACAAAAGTTGGCCGTGAAGGTCTCCATTATTTTTCAAAAAAAGCTACAATAGTTTTAACCAGTCCAAACAAAGAATTTATAGATAAAATTGTTAAAGGATTATTTCAAGAATCACATATTCTGCTCGGTAACCTCATGCTACAAGCAGATTATGTTGAAGAAGAAGAAGTTCCTGAATTCAAAGAAGCTATGAAATTCCTTTGCATCTCTCCAATCGTACCATTTCATATGATTGAAGGTTTAAACAATAAAATGTTTGTAAACCCTTTGAGTGATGATTTTTCTGACATGTTGTACGATTCAACAATGTTTAGAATGGAAAAATCTGGTAAATATACTCCAGAGCAAATCTCTTCATTTTTCCGTTTCCAAGTAATTCCAGATCAAGAGTATTTGGCTAGAATTAATAGAATGGACAAGAAATTTGCTCGTATATATTCTGTAATAAAGAATGGAGAAATCCAAGAAGCTCGTGGTTACACTTTACCTTTTGAAGTAATGGCTGCACCTGAGGTTCAAGAATTTATTTATCATAATGGATTTGGGGAGTTAACTACTCACGGCTTTGGAATGTTAGATATTCCAAATTTCAACCCTAAAAAGACTCCTTATGAATTATCGAAAGATGCTAACATTACTCAAGAATAAAAGGAGTAGGCGTAAAGCATAATATGAAAACAATTAAAGTGATGATACCGATGATTTTTCTCTTGGTGTCAACACTTTTTTTGTATAAAGCTGGTGGGTGATGTAAACCTAAAACTTTAGACAATAGAAACCCAAAAAACAACCACCCCTGATACCCAACTATACCATCTGTGAAAGTAGAAAAAACAAACTGAAGTGTAAATATTGACATAGCATATAATGCAACTGACACCTTATTCTCAAATAAATTCATTGATACAAAGAATAAGTAAGCTACATACAATGGTGCATAAGTAATTAGTACATCTGAAGAATCATAGGCTGAAAATAATCCTAAACCTCCCCAAAAAAGAAAAGCCGCAAAAGTAAATGGTAATAATCTATTAAACCACTTTGTTCCTATAATACTATACAAGGCATGCCCTCCATCTAACTGTCCAAATGGTAATAAATTTAATGCTGTAAAAAAACAGGCTAGGTATCCTGCAAATAGAAATGGATAATGCATCATTTCATGTCCATTAGGAACCAATGATGGATCTGGAGCTACAAAGTGTTTAAAAAACTCAAATAATAAATTAGAACCTAAGCTCAAGCTCTCTCCCATTGGTAAATTTTCGTAAGCATATTTTGCATAATCTAATCCCCACTTTTGATATTCAGGATGAATTTGATAAATATATTCAGGAGGAGGTAAATGTGTAAACCCATATGCAAGTACAAACAAAGCAGCTATAAAACCCGCTAACGGACCAGAAACTCCAATATCAAAAAACTGAGTTCGAGTTTTTATAACACTCTTTATTTTTATAAAAGCCCCAAATGAGCCTATTGATGGACCAAAACTAAAAAGCCATACCGGAATGTAATAAGGAAGTGTAACCTTTAATTTATAATATTTAGCAGTAAAATAATGTCCAAATTCATGAACCGTTAAAATTCCTAAGAAAGGTAGAGAATAAGATAAAGAACCAATCCATTCCTTAGGTGTTAATTCATTCATTAAAACAGATTTCCCATATATCCATTCTGCTCCCGCAAAGGTAGTTGCACAAACTGTCAACAAAAAAAGTAGTAGGTGTTTCCACCAAACCATTCCAACTGTTTTTTTCTTAAGTGGTTGTGCTTCTATTTGAACATCTGATTCTGATTGATAAGAATCTTTAATTTCTTTCATATATCTTTTCTTAAAATAAGTTTTGCAAGTTAGCTTTGTATTGCTGATCGAACAATAAAAATTTTTATAATGATAGAAAAGAAACATCTTCACGAGGAATTCATAATACCAAAAGGAGGTAAAAGTACTCGTCTAGATCATTTCCTATCTTTACAACTTCCACAAAAAAGCCGAAACCTTATTCAAAAACAGATTAAGAGTTCAATGGTTTTGGTAAATGATAAAAAAACAAAATCTAGTTACATTATTAAGTCAGATGATAAAATTCAATGGTTCGAACTCTATCACAAAAGAATTGAATTAGTTGCCTATAATTATCCTCTTAAAATTCTATTAGAAGAAAATGAATTTATTGTAATAAATAAACCTTCAGGTATGCCTATGCACCCTGGACTTGGTTATTACGACACAACACTACAGAATGCATTAAAGTATCATTACATGATCTCTAAGCAACCTAATGCCCTTATTAAAGATTCTATTGTTCAACGTCTAGATAAAGATACTAGCGGGGTTTTAGTAATGGCCAAAACTGAAGCTGCTAGAGAATTATTATCACAGCAATTTCAAAACATGAAACCCTATAGAACTTATTATGCATTAGTTTGGGGTAAGCTAAAAATAAAAAAAGGAACTATTGATGAGTTTATAGGACGTAATCCTTTAAACGAAAGAAGTATTGAAGTCTCAAAAGATCAATCTTTTGGTAAAAAAGCAATAACACACTATAAAGTAATAAAAGAGTTTAGTAACTATTCTTTAGTTGAATGTAGACTTGAAACAGGACGAACACACCAAATTCGCGTACATATGCACTTTATAGGTCATCCACTAGTAGGTGATAAACGTTACGAAATTCCATATCTCATAAATGATATCGCACTTCAGAATTCAATTGGAAGGCACTGTTTACATGCAAAAACTTTACACTTTCTATCACCAAAAGATGGAAATACTATTTTAAAATTTGATTCTGAATTACCAATCGAGATTTCTAATCTCTTAAAATAAAAAAAGACAAGCCCGATATCGAACTTGTCTTTGAATTGGTTGGCGGAACAGACGGGACTCGAACCCGCGACCCCCTGCGTGACAGGCAGGTATTCTAACCAACTGAACTACTGCTCCAGTCATCTAGTTTTGAAAGTCTTGATGAAAGACTTGTTGGCGGAACAGACGGGACTCGAACCCGCGACCCCCTGCGTGACAGGCAGGTATTCTAACCAACTGAACTACTGCTCCAGTCATCTAGTTTTTGAAAGTCTTGATGAAAGACTTGTTGGCGGAACAGACGGGACTCGAACCCGCGACCCCCTGCGTGACAGGCAGGTATTCTAACCAACTGAACTACTGCTCCAGTCATCTAGTTTTGAAAGTCTTGATGAAAGACTTGTTGGCGGAACAGACGGGACTCGAACCCGCGACCCCCTGCGTGACAGGCAGGTATTCTAACCAACTGAACTACTGCTCCAGTCATCTAGTTTTGAAAGTCTTGATGAAAGACTTGTTGGCGGAACAGACGGGACTCGAACCCGCGACCCCCTGCGTGACAGGCAGGTATTCTAACCAACTGAACTACTGCTCCAGTCATCTAGTTTTGAAAGTCTTGATGAAAGACTTGTTGGCGGAACAGACGGGACTCGAACCCGCGACCCCCTGCGTGACAGGCAGGTATTCTAACCAACTGAACTACTGCTCCAGTCATCTAGTTTTGAAAGTCTTGATGAAAGACTTGTTGGCGGAACAGACGGGACTCGAACCCGCGACCCCCTGCGTGACAGGCAGGTATTCTAACCAACTGAACTACTGCTCCAATTGCTTTTAAACAGGTATTCCTCTTAAAAGCGATGCAAAGATGCATCCTTGATTTGGATAAAACAAGCTACAACCTCAATAAAAATTGTAATTTTATCTTAACAAAACCATAATATATTGATTTACAAGTATGAATCAATAGAAAACTATCAGATTAAAAAATGGAACATATCCTCATTTTCATTCAGTAGTTCATATTTGTAACCTCTTTTTTCCATTCTAATCATTAAAGCATCAAAATCTTCAGGAGATTTCACCTCGATTCCTACAATTGCTGGAGCTTTTTCTCTATTGACTTTCTTAGTATATTCAAAATGACAAATATCATCATTCGGACCTAAAATTTCAATTAAGTATTCTCTTAAAGCTCCCGCTCTTTGAGGAAAACGGATCATAAAGTAATGTTTGTAACCCTCATATATAAGAGACCTCTGTTTGATCTCTTCCATACGTCCAATATCATTATTAGAACCACTTACAACACATACTACCTTCTTACCCTTTATTTCATCTTTGATTGCATCTAGAGCAGATATAGACAACGCTCCTGCTGGCTCTACTACAATAGCATCTTCGTTATACAATCTTAAGATTGTTGAGCATACTTTTCCTTCAGGAACTAATATAACGTCTTCTAGAAACTGTTTTGCAATTCTAAAAGTATTATCACCTACTCTCTGAACCGCTGCACCATCTACAAATTTCTCAATTTTATCTAGAGTAACTACTCTATCTTGAATAATTGATTCTTTCATTGCTGGAGCACCTTCTGGCTCAACACCATAAATTTTTGTAGCTGGGCTTATTTGTTGAAAATAACTTCCAACACCAGAAGATAGTCCGCCTCCACCTATTGGCATCACAAGGTAGTCTATTTCTTCTTTAGCATCTTCTAAAATCTCTAACCCAACAGTACCTTGACCTTCAATAACTTTAGGGTCATCAAAAGGATGAATAAAAACTCTTCCTTCTTCTTCACAACGTTTCATTGCTGCAGCATAAGCATCATCAAAAGTATCGCCAATAAGCACTACTTCGACTTTGTCCTTACCCCACATTCTTACCTGACTCACCTTTTGCTTAGGTGTTGGAGCAGGCATATAAATAACACCATGAATTCCCAACAATTTACAAGAATATGCTACTCCTTGTGCATGGTTTCCAGCACTAGCACATACAATACCTCTTTTTTGTTCTTCTTTATCTAAAGAAGATATCTTATTGAATGCACCTCTAAGTTTATATGAGCGCACAATTTGAAGATCCTCTCTCTTAAGCCAAATATCTGCTTGATATCTTTCTGATAAGTTCAAGTTTCTCATTAAAGGCGTACGCGTAACCACGTCCTTTAGTTTTCTATGTGCTTTAACTATTGACTCAACACTTGGTAAGTCTACAAATTCTTCTGTTTCTTGCATGGGAAATCACCTTATACCTTTAAACTAATAAAGATGGTTGATATTTCAATTGAATTAAATTCATAAGAAATCAAAAAGGGATAGCCTAAGCCATCCCTTTTCTATATAAAAAACTGACTAGCTTACGCCTCAGCTTCTACTTCTTGATTTTCTGGACGAAGTGCACGTACTGCAGCACCTGCTCTCCACATTTCAGACTCACGTAATACACGTAATTCTTCGTCTAATTTCTCACGGTAATCTGGTTGTGAGTTAGTATCGATAGAACGTTGTGCTTCTTCACCTGTAGCTACTGAACGATATAAATCTTCTACTACTGGACGAACTGCATCACGGAATTTATCTTTCCAATCTAATGCACCACGTTGTGCTGTAGTAGAACAGTTAGCATACATCCAATCCATTCCATTTTTAGCAACTAATGGCATTAAAGATTGAGTTAACTCTTCAACAGTTTCGTTAAATGCTTCAGATGGAGAGTGTCCGTTTTCTCTTAACACATCATATTGTGCTTCGAATAAACCTTGAATAGCACCCATTAAAGAACCACGCTCACCTGTAAGGTCAGAGAATACTTCTTTTTTGAAGTCAGTTGGGAATAAATATCCAGCTCCAACACCAATACCTAAAGAGATAGTTCTGTTATAAGCATTTCCTGTAGCATCTTGGTAGATTGCATAAGAAGAGTTCAAACCACGACCTTCTAAGAACATTGTTCTTAAAGAAGTACCTGATCCTTTAGGAGCTACTAAAATCACATCAATATCCTTAGGAGGAACGATGTTAGTACGCTCATGGTAAGTTACACCAAATCCGTGAGAGAAATAAAGTGCTTTACCTGGAGTTAATTTCTCTTTTAATTGTGGCCATACAGCAATTTGAGCTGCATCAGAAAGAAGGTAACAGATAATAGAACCTTTTTCAGCTGCTTCACCGATTTCGAAAAGTGTTTCACCTGGTACCCAACCGTCAGCAACAGCTTTGTCCCATGAAGCACCACCTTTACGTTGACCTACGATTACATTAAGACCATTATCACGCATGTTTTGTGCTTGACTTGGACCTTGTACACCGTATCCGATAACTGCAATAGTTTCTTCTTTTAAAATTCCCTGTGCTTTTGTTAATGGAAATTCTTCACGCATTACTACGTTCTCAACTACTCCTCCGAAATTAATCTCTGCCATAATAAAAAAAATAAATTTGTGATTCCTTAGTTTGAAAGTTTTCTTTTTAAAAGGTCCTTCGACCTTACACAATCGCATTCTCTTGTTCGAACTCTGCTAATAACGTACTAATTTCTTGACGTTCCTTAGAGAGTGCAATCCTACCTGAGCGGCCAAATTGCAATAGACCAAAAGGTTTTAATGCTTCATATAATGCTTGAGTGTCTTCTTCATGGCCCGTTTTTTCAATGACCATAAAATCAGCTTTAGCGGCTAATATTCTAGCATGACTCTTACGTACAATATCTTCTACTGCATCAGAATCTGTTAAATTATCAACTGCTACTTTATATAAAGCTACTTCTTGATATATCATTTCCTTATCTTCGTAAAGAAAGCAACGAACTACATCAATTTGTTTTTCTATTTGTAATGAAAGCTTTTGAGCAGCACTTTCCGTTGCATTAAATACAATCGTAAAACGGTGAATATGCTCAACTTCTGAAGCAGAAGTTGTTAAGCTTTCAATATTTAATTTTCTTCTTGAAAAGATAATAGAGATACGGTTAGTTAAACCTACTACGTTCTCTGTAAATATCGATAATGTGAATCTTTGCTTTTCCATAATCTTAATCTTTTATTTCAAGCGAACTTCTGATACTGCAGCTCCTGTTTGTATCATTGGGAATACGTTTGATTCCTGTTCTACAACTACTTCCAAGAAAGATGGCCCATCTGACGCTAACCATTGGTCCATTTTATCGCTTAACGATTCTCTTGTTTCTGCCTTATCAGCTTTGATATAATACGACTCAGCTAGTTTTACAAAATCTGGATTTACCATTTCTGTAAATGAGTAACGTCTATCAAAGAATAACTCTTGCCACTGACGTACCATTCCTAAGAAGCTATTATTCAATACTAATATCTTTACAGGTATGTTGTATTGGAATATTGTTCCTAATTCTTGTACAGTCATTTGGTAACCTCCATCTCCAGATATAGAGACAACAGTTCTATCAGGTGCTCCAACTTTTGCTCCAATAGCAGCAGGTAAAGCAAATCCCATAGTCCCTAATCCTCCAGAACTTACAATACTATCTGTCTTTTTAAACTCATAGTATCTTGAAGCTTCCATTTGGTGTTGACCTACATCAGTTACAATAACTGCTTCACCATCAGTTTTATCAGATAACATTCTGATTACTTCTGACATTTTTACTTTTTCTGTAGATGAACCTAATGCGTAATCTAGAACTTCTTCTTTTTCTATTTTATCACATGCATGGAACTCTGCAATCCATTCAGAATGTTCTCTTTTTTCTACTTTTGGTAATAAACGCTCAAGAGCTGCTTTTGCATCAGAAATGATAGCAACCTCAGTTTTCACATTCTTATCAATCTCAGAAGGATCAATTTCTATATGAATAACTTTAGCTTGCTTTGCATAACGAGATAAGTCTCCTGTTACACGGTCATCAAAACGCATACCTACAGCAATCAAAACATCACATTCGTTTGTCTTGATATTTGGGCCATAATTACCATGCATTCCCAAGTAGCCAACGTATAAAGGATGATCTACTGGTACGGCAGACAACCCTAAAAGAGTTGAAGCCATAGGAATACCTGTTTTTTCTGCAAAAGCAATTAATTCTTTTTCAGCTTTAGAAAGCATTACACCATGTCCTACAAGGATATAAGGCTTTTTAGCTTGATTAAGTAATACTGCTGCTGCATCTATAGATTCTTCTGTAGCTACAGGAACTGGTCTATAACTACGAATATTTTCACAACGCTTGTATTCAAAGTCAAATTCTTCGAATTGAGCATCTTTTGTAATATCTATTAATACAGGACCCGGTCTTCCGCTTCTTGCAATAAAAAATGCTTTCGCCATTGCTTCTGGAATTTCAGAAGCTTTAGTTACTTGAAAATTCCATTTTGTAACAGGAGTTGAAATACCAACTACATCAGTTTCCTGAAAAGCATCAGTTCCTAATAAATGAGATGCTACTTGACCTGTAATTGCTACCATAGGTGTCGAATCTATCATAGCATCGGCTAAACCTGTAATTAAGTTTGTAGCCCCAGGACCTGAAGTTGCAATACAGACGCCCACTTTATGATTGACTCGAGCATACCCTTGAGCCGCATGTGTTGCACCTTGCTCATGACGCACTAAGTAGTGCTTAATCTTGTCTTCATAATGGTAGAGTTTATCATAAAATGGCATGATAGCTCCACCTGGATAACCAAAAAGTGTATCTACTCCTTCCTCTAACAATGCCATCAGCACTGCCTCTGCTCCACTTACTCTTTTTGTCGTCTGGCCAACTACTTTTTCTTCATTGGACATCTCTTTTGTCGCTGTACTCATATTGAAACAATTTGTCGTACTAATTTTATAACAATGAACTATTAAAATTCATCTGTTACACATCCCTCAGATGCTGAAGAAACTGTCTTTATATACTTATATAAAATACCTTTTTTGAATTTTGGTTCCGGAGCAACCCAATTTTTTCTTCTTTCAGCTAATTCTTCATCAGAAACAGCAACAGAAATTTGGTTACTTATTGCATCAATTGTAATAATATCTCCATCATTCACTAATGCGATATTACCACCAACTGCAGCTTCTGGAGTAATATGCCCCACTACAAAACCGTGAGTACCTCCTGAGAAGCGACCATCAGTAATTAATGCTACATCTTTACCTAAACCTACACCCATAATAGCTGATGTTGGTTTAAGCATTTCCGGCATACCAGGACCACCTTTAGGACCTTCGTAACGAATAACTACTACATCACCTTTACTTACTTCACCTGCTTGGATTCCTGCAATTACTGCAAACTCATCGTTATACACTTTTGCTGGACCAACAAATTTTTCTCCTTCTTTACCGGTAATTTTAGCTACAGAACCTTCTGTTGCTAAATTTCCATAAAGAATTTGTAAGTGACCTGTTGATTTAATTGGATTATCTTGAGGACGTAATAAATCTTGTTCGCCACCTAAAGGTTTTACATCTGCTAAATTCTCAGCAATTGTTTTTCCTGTAACGGTCATACAAGTTCCATCAATTAATCCCCAATCTAATAATGTTCTCATTACTGCAGGAATACCTCCTACTGCAAAAACATCTTCCATTAAATATTTACCAGAAGGTTTAAGGTCTGCTAAGAAAGGTACTTTATCAGAAACTCTTTGAATATCATCTAAAGTTAATTTGATATCAGCTGCCTTAGCAATTGCCAACATATGTAATGTAGCATTTGTTGATCCACCTAAAGCCATAATTACTGTCAAAGCATTCTCAAAAGAAGCTTTTGTAAGTATATCTGAAGGCTTAAGATCTAACTTTAATATATGATGCATTGAAGCACCTAAATTTTTACATTCAGCTCTTTTCTCTGCACTAACTGCAGGGTTTGATGAAGAATAAGGTAAACTCATTCCCATAGCTTCAATTGCCGAAGCCATTGTATTTGCTGTGTACATACCTCCGCAAGCACCTGCACCAGGAATAGCATTTTTAATTACCCCTCTATAATCTTCATCAGATATAGTACCTGCTATTTTTTCACCTAAGGCTTCAAATGCTGATACAATATTTAATTTTTTATTTTTGAAGCAACCAGATGCAATAGTACCACCATACAACATAATTGTTGGACGATTAATACGACACATTGCCATCATCGCTCCAGGCATGTTCTTATCACAACCTACAACAGTAATTAAACCATCATAAAACTGACCGTTTACTACAGTTTCAACAGAGTCTGCAATAATATCTCTTGATGGAAGCGAGTAACGCATACCAATAGTACCATTTGTGATACCATCACTTACACCAATTGTATTAAATATTAAACCTACTAAGCCTTCTTTCTGAACACCTACCTTAACTATTTTAGCTAGGTCATTCAAGTGCATATTACATGTATTACCCTCGTAACCAGTACTTGCAATACCAATTTGAGGCTTTTTCATATCCTCATCTTTAAGTCCAATACCATATAGCATTGCCTGAGCTGCAGGCTGTGTATCGTCTTGTGTAATAGTGCGGCTGTGTTTGTTTAACTCCTCTGCCATAGTTTTATATTGTTTGTCTGTATAGTTTCTTTATTAAATAATTGAGTAGTTGTCGTACTCACTTTGTGTCACAAATTGTCTGTACTTTTCAAATACTTCACAACCAATGGTATCATCCCAATCCTTATTCATGGCTTTACCATCTATGCTGCTAATACCTGTTATTTGTGCTGCTGTACCTGTAAAGAAAGCTCCATCGATATCATTTAAATCTTCTGGTTTAAACTGTCCTTCAACTACTTCAACACCAAGACTTTTTGCTATTCCAAATACAACTTCACGAGTTATACCTGGATATATATGTCCTTTCTTTGAGGTAAATAGTTTACCATCTTTTTCAAAAAAGAAATTAGCACCAGTTCCTTCTGCAACATACCCTTCTACATCAAGTAAAATTGCATCATCAAAACCTCTTTCCTTCGCTTCTGCAATAGATACTATTGAATTAATGTAGTGCCCTGAAATTTTAGCTTCTACATTAAAAGAATATGGGCTAGGACGAGTATAAGCTGATATTGTTATATCTAATAAATCTTTACCTAAAAATTTATCCCATCTCCACGCTGCAATAAAAATATTATGCGTTTTAGTAGGGGTCAAATCCATATTTGCACTCGCATAAACCAATGGTCTAACGTATGCATCTTTGAATCCATTTTCTTCTAGTAATTGGTATGTTATTCCTACAAGTTCATCTACAGAATAATCTAAGTTTAAGTGCATTGTTTTTGCAGCTTCAACAAATCTTGTGTAGTGTTCTCTTGCTTTAAAAATATGTGGACCTAAGGCTGTATCATATGCTCTTACTGCATCAAATACTCCGTTTCCGTAGTGCAAAGACTGCGAAAAAAGATCTGCTTTTGCCTCTTCAGCCTTGATAAATTCTCCGTTATGGAAAATTACTGTATCCTTATCATAATATTTTAACATACCTGAAGAGTTTATAGATGTTTTAAACAATTAAATCAACTTTGAAACAAAAATGTTTTAATAAAAAAACCACTGTCATAATTTTTTATTCAATCTGACAATGGCCTGTATTTATTTCTTGTATTCACAAAATATATATCCCGACCATTATCTTTCCTTCAGCAGGACGACAATCGTTTTTCTAATAATTAGGACAATATTTTGCGTTTTATTCAACATATCTGATCATTGTTTACATCAAATATAAAGATCTTCCGTTTTAATTTGCAAAAAAATAAGTGTGAACATCGCTTACTTTTTATAAATAATTACGAATCCTAACCCAATATATCGTTTACATTCTGTATTTTAATACAATTAAGCACCATTTTAGTAGAATAATAAATATCATTCCTAAGCCAAAAAGTATTAACTATATTTGTATATATAATAAATAGATCAGAACTCAATGATTCAAAGAGTAGGCAGTTTTGTAAGAAACAAAATGTTTCCAAGCTTAACTTGGAAAAAAGAAAAAGGTGAACATCCTAGTATATATCTTACTTTTGATGATGGACCAATACCTGAAATTACTCCTTGGGTTTTAGACCTTTTAAAAGAGTACAATGCTAAGGCTACATTCTTTTGCGTAGGTGATAATATCAAAAAATATCCAGCTACTTACAATCAAGTTTTAGATGAAGGACACACTGTAGGTAACCATACTTTTAATCATCTTCAATATTGGAAAAATGGTTTATCGAAATACCTTAAGAATATTGATGAATGTGAAAAGTGGCTAAATTCTAACGATAAGTTTATTGAGAAAAAGCCAAGAAAACTTTTTAGACCTCCACATGGGCAAATTGGAAAAAAACTTTTACAAAAAGTATTACCTGAATATGAAATAATAATGTGGCATGTTTTAACAAGAGATTATAATAAAAATTACAATGAAGAGACTTGTTTAAAAACAGCAATTAAGCTAACTGAAGATGGTTCTATCGTAGTTTTTCATGATAGTTTAAAAGCAGAAAAAAATTTAAAGTACGTTTTACCTCGCTTTTTAGCATATTTTTCGAAAAAAGGTTACGAATTTAAATCTCTTTAGATAAAGAAAATACATTTTTTAATAGTACATTATTAAAAAAACTATATTTGTGTTTACAAGAAATTTTAGAGAAGAGACACAATGGGTAAGATAATCGCAGTAGCCAACCAAAAAGGCGGCGTTGGCAAGACCACAACTGCTGTAAACTTAGCAGCTAGTTTTGCTGCCATGGAGTATAATGCATTACTAGTTGATGCCGATCCTCAAGCAAATTCGACTTCTGGATTAAACCTTGATCCTAAAGAAGAACGAAAAAGCATTTATAACTGCATGGTGGAAGACATCAATGTAGAAGATATAATCGTAAACTCTGATTTTGATTATTTAGATATCATTCCTTCACACATCGACTTAGTTGGTGCTGAAATTGAAATGATTGATATTGAAGACAGAGAAATGCGTATGCTAAGAGCATTAGAACAAATTAAAGATAAATACGATTTTATTATCGTAGACTGTTCTCCTTCTCTTGGTTTAATTACAGTAAATGCCTTAACAGCTGCAGATTCTGTCATTGTACCTGTACAATGTGAATTTTATGCTTTAGAAGGTTTAGATAAATTATTAAATACTGTAAAACTTATTCAATCTAGATTAAATCCTAATTTATTAATTGAAGGGATTTTAATGACAATGTATGATACTCGTTTACGTTTATCTAATCAGGTGGTTGAAGAAGTAAAAAAACACCTTGGTGACTTAGTTTTTGATGTTATCATTCCGAGAAACATTAAATTAAGTGAAGCACCAAGTTTTGGTGTACCTGTTATTGCTCATGATGCAGTGAGTAAAGGAGCTGTATGCTACCTTAATTTAGCACAAGAAATTTTGACTAAGAACAAAATGACTGCTAAAGCTTAAGAATACAACTCTATTAATACTATTAATTAACCTATTTGAGCGCGGCGAGATTATGCCTGATAATTCAGAAAAGAAAACATTAAAAAGAAGGAATGCACTTGGTAAAGGTTTAGGAGCTTTACTTGGTGATTCTAAAAAAACAGAAACAGCACCTACATCAGAACCTGTAGACGCTGTTAATGTAAATATTGTAGAAAAATTAGATGAGATTTCTATTGATCATATCGAAAGAAATCCTTTTCAACCTCGCCTCGAATTTAAAGACGAAGCATTAAAAGAACTTGCTGATTCAATTCGTGTTCAAGGTATCATTCAACCCATTACTGTACGTCGATTAACAGAAAACCAATTTCAAATAATTTCTGGAGAAAGGCGTTGGAGAGCATCTAAAATGGCGGGGTTAGAAAAAATCCCAGCATATATTAGAGGAGCTAACGATGCTCAAATGCTAGAAATGGCATTAATTGAAAATATTCAAAGAGAAGATCTTAATCCTATAGAAGTAGCAATATCATACCAAAGGCTTATTGCTGAATGTGATTTAAAGCAAGAAGAATTAGGTGATAGAGTTGGTAAAAAAAGATCTACAGTAGCAAACTATTTACGTTTACTAAAATTACCTCCTGAAATCCAAACAGGATTACGAAATGGCATGATATCAATGGGACATGCTCGTGCACTTGTTAATGTAAATAGTATTGAGGTACAATTGGCACTTTTTGATACAATTGTAAAAGATGAATTATCGGTTCGTAAAACCGAAAATTTAGTACGCGATATTATTCAAGGAAAAGATCCTTTAACAACTAAGTCTAAAAATAAAAACGAACCTTTAGATTTCGAATTTAGTAGACTACAAAGAGATTTATCATCGCATTTTGGAACTCAGATTAAAATTAAAAATTCTGACGAAGGAAAAGGTGAAATTAAAATCCCTTATCAATCTGTTGAAGATCTTAACCGAATTTTAGACATTCTAAAAACTCACTGATGCTGCGTTTACGCAATCATATATTTTATCTATTCACTCTTGTTTTTTGCTTTTCTTTTTTCAACGGAATTACTTCATTTGCTCAAACAGAGCCTATACCAGACACAACTGGAAGTGAAGAAATTTCTGAAGCTGAAAGAAACAAAAGATCAATGGATTCGCTTACAACAATAAAAGCGATACCTAACCATATTGATCAAAAAGAAAAAAAGCGAAAACAAAGATTACAATATCAAAACTTAACAGAACCTACCAAGGCTTCTTTTTATTCTATTGTTATTCCTGGTTTAGGTCAGATTCATAATAATAAAGTATGGAAAGTGCCAATTCTTTATGGTGGTTTTGCTGTGTTTGGCTACTTTATAAAATTTAATCATTCAAATTATATACAAAGTAGTCATTGGTTAGCCTACAAAGCAGATGCTGATCCAACAAATGATGATCTAATTCCTGAGATTTATAGAAACCTAACGGTAGAAAATCTTAGAAATAGAAGTGACAACTTCAGACGTGATAGAGACTTTATGATAATTGTTACTTGTATGTGGTATATGTTAGGAGCCTTAGATGCTGCTGTAGACCAACATTTAAAGTATTATGACATTAGCGATGACCTATCTTTTAAAGTATCACCCTCAGCAATTCCAGATCCTTTAACGGGTTTACCTGCTGTTGGTATGACACTCTCATTAAAATTAAACTCTAAATAATATAACAGATGAATTTTTTATTAATTGGCTACGGTAAAATGGGGCAAACCATTGAAGGTATTTTAAAAGAAAGAGGACACAATGTTGTTGGAATTATTGATAAAGACAACCGTTCTGATTTAGATACTATTGATCCGTCTACAGTTGATGTTGCTATTGAATTTACTCAACCAAGTTCTGCATATGATAATATCAAAACATGTTTAGATAAAGGTATTCGTATTGTTTCAGGAACTACAGGTTGGTTAGATAAAAAAGATATAATTGAAGCTTCTACTCAAGATAATAATACAGCATTCTTTTATGCATCAAATTATAGTTTAGGTGTTAATATCTTTTTTGAATTAAATAAGAAATTAGCAAAAATGATGAGTGCTTTTAATGCGGAGTATAAATCATCTATGGTTGAAATTCATCATACTCAAAAATTAGATGCTCCTTCTGGAACAGCCATAACTTTAGCTGAAGGAGTTATTGAAAATTTTGAAGGAGTTGATAAATGGACTTTACAAGGCGAAGATAAAGCTGTTGATAATGGTATAGAGATAGAAGCTGTTAGAGAACCAGATGTACCTGGTACTCATGAAATATCTTATACTTCTGAAATTGATAGAATAGATATTAAACACACTGCTTTTACAAGAAAAGGTTTTGCTTTAGGAGCTGTACTTGCAGGTGAATGGCTACATAAAAAAGAAGGTATTTTTGGCATGCAAGATATGCTATCTTTGTAAGGTAAAAATAATATTGAAAAGAATAATGAGTAAAAAAGATAAGAAACTAAAATCAGGTAGTAAAGAATGGACTGACGCTCTCATATTTGCAATTATTGCTGCAACATTAATTCGTTGGGCTGCATTTGAGGCATTTACAATCCCTACTTCATCTATGGAAAAATCGCTATTGGTTGGCGATTACCTTTTTGTTAGTAAAGTTCATTACGGACCTCGTACACCAAAAACAATTTTGCAGTTACCATTAACGCATCAAACTATTTGGGGTACACAAATACCATCATTCTTAGATTGGATTCAACTAAAATCACATAGAATTCCTGGTTTTACATCTGTAAAAAATAATGATGTTGTTGTTTTTAATTATCCTGCTGAAAAAGGCTTTCCTTCGGATATGAAACTCAACTATATTAAGCGTTGTATTGCTATTGCAGGTGATACGCTACAGATTAAAGACCAAGATGTTTTTATCAATGGTAAAAGAGTTGAAACTCCAACAGAGAGCCAAACACAATATACTATTGTATCTAAAACTCAAATTGGTAAAAGAACTTTAGAGAAATACAATGTTTATGCATATGACTATAATAATATAGCTCATTACAGATTAAATATGGTTCCAGGGCCAGAAGGAAAATTTACTTACACTGCTATGTTGCCTAAACATAGTGCTGATGATTTAAGAAAATTAGACTTTATCGAATCTGTTGATAAAATATATGCTAGAGAAGATAATGATGTCTTCCCACAAAAAGCAAGTAATAATTGGTCTATTGATAACTTCGGACCTCTTTATATTCCTAAAGAAGGTGATGTAGTAAAAATCACGGCAGACAACTGGTCGCAATACAAAGCCATTACCGAAGAGTATGAAGTAGATTATAATGACGGTAAAATCGGATCATTCAGAGATGGTAAATTCTATTTAGGTGACGAAGTACAAGAGTCGTATACTGTAAAACAGAATTACTACTTTATGATGGGAGATAATCGTCATAATTCATTAGATTCAAGATATTGGGGATATGTTCCATTCGACCACGTAATAGGCAAAGCTGTTATGGTCTGGATGTCTAAAGACAACAATCCTGATGCTGAAAATAGTATTAGATACGACCGTATCGGACTTCTTATTGGTAGCGACACACAAATTCCTACTTGGATTAAAATCGTTATTGGCATCACACTACTAGCATTCTTTGGTTATTTTAGCTTCGTTAAAAAGAAAGACGAGGGCAATAATCAGATTAAATAAAAAAATACTAAAGGCGTTTTTACGTCATCATAGCCGAAGTTGACTTTGTTGACTTCGGCTATTTTTTCAAACCATAATTACCATATATTAATCACATAGTAGAAATGAAAAAATTCTTACACATCGTTTTAATTTCATTTGTGCTTACACCATTTTCGGTATTTGCACATGAAGGAATGTGGCTTCCTTCCCTTCTTCAACAGTTAAATGAAGAAGATATGCAGGCAAATGGTTTTAAGCTAACAGCTGAAGACATTTATTCTGTCAATAAATCTAGTATGAAAGACGCAGTTGTATGGTTTGGTAGAGGCTGTACAGGTGAAGTTGTTTCTGATAAAGGTTTAATTCTTACTAATCACCATTGTGGATACGGACAAATACAATCTCACTCAACAGTTGAAAATGATCTTTTGACCAATGGGTTTGCAGCTCAATCTTTTGGAGAAGAACTTAAAAGTAATGGCTTAACAGTTAGTTTTGTTGTTCGTATTGAAGATGTTTCTAAAGCAATTCTTGATGGTGTAACGAATGACCTAAAAGAAGAAGAACGTCAGAAAATAATCAAAAATAACATTACTAAAGTAGGTGATAATGCTGTAAAAAATACTCATTACGAGTATATCATTAAACCATTCTTTTATGGTAATGAATACTATATGTTTGTAATGGAAACATTTACAGATATAAGGTTAGTATTCGCCCCACCTTCATCAATAGGTAAATTTGGTGGTGATACTGACAACTGGATGTGGCCAAGACATACTGGCGACTTTTCAATTTTTAGAATATACGCTGATAAAGATGGGAAACCTGCAGAATACTCAGAAGATAATATCCCTTACAAACCTAAGTACCATTTCCCTATCACTTTAAATGGTGTAAAACCTAATGATTTTACAATGGTTTATGGTTTCCCAGGTAGAACAAAACAATATTTACCATCGGAAGGTATTGAATATACTGTTGACAAATCTAATCCTATCAAAATTGCAATGCGCGAAAAGACAATTGCAATCTATGATAAAAATATGGCGGCCGATGATAATGTACGTATTAAATACTCTGCTAAAAAAGCTAGAGTTGCCAATGCATATAAAAAGTGGATTGGTGAAAGTAAAGGTTTAAAACGTCTTGATGCAATTGATAAGAAAGTAGAACAAGAAAAAATGTTTGCTGAAGCTGTAAAGGACAAACCTGAATATGCTTCTTTACTTTCTGATTTTAAACAAGAGTTTAAAGAAATGGAAAAGTATCAGTTAGCAAGAGATCTTTATGTTGAAGAATTATATTACGGCCCGGAAATATTACGATTTGCTTTAGGGTTTGAAAAATTGAGCAAGGTAAAAGCGGGTAGTCCTGAAACAATTCAAATTATTGCAAAACTGAAAAACTCTGTAAATAGTTTCTTCAAAAATTATGATAAAGCAACAGACAAAGAAGTCTTTATTTCTGCATCAACTTTATATTCAGATGCTATTGATTCTAGCTTCTTACCTTCCGCTTTTTCAAAAGCAAAAGATAAAGGAGATTTCAATAAATTAGCATCTACAGTATATAAAAAGAGTATTTTCTGTAATCAAGAAAAGCTAGATGCACTATTAAATGGACCAGAAGATGCTATTTATAATAAAATAGTAAAAGACCCTGCCTTTGTTATTGCAAAAGAGATATACGATACCTTTACTATAAAAGTAAAACCTGAGTATAGTAAATTATCAGAAAGTATCGATTTATCTATGCGTACATACGTGAAAGCATTACAAGAAGTATTTCCGAATAGAGAATATGTTGCTAATGTAAAAGGTGCAAGTAAGCAATATTGGTCTGATGCCAATAGTACTCTTCGTGTGACTTATGGAAAAATTGAAGGATCTGAACCAAGAGATGGAGTAGATTTTAAATATTATACGACTCTTGAAGGTGTTATGGAAAAACGATTAGTTGACGTTCCTAAAACACACGAGTTTTATGTTCCAAAGAAACTTATTGACCTCTATAAAAATAAAGATTACGGTCAATATGCAGAAGATGGCAAAATGGTAGTTTGTATAACAGGTTCTAATCATACAACTGGAGGTAATTCTGGATCACCTGTAATCAATGCAGAAGGGCAGCTTATAGGTATTAATTTTGACAGAACTTGGGAGTCTACAATGTCAGATTTAATGTTTGACCCTGTAAAATGTAGAAATATTATTGTTGATATCCGTTATGTTTTATTTGTTGTAGATAAATACGGTGAATGCAGTAGATTGATTGACGAAATGACTATAGTGAAAAACTAGGTTAGTTTTAAATATATCATAAAATAAAAGCCCTATTTCGAGTTCGAAATAGGGCTTTTATTTTACATTTCATCTAATTGATACAATTTATATTTCTCAATTAAATCAATAATTTTTTTACTGTATTCTGGGTCAGTTGCATAACCACATTCAGATAATCCTTTAGCCCAAGCTTCATAATCATTAATTGGAAGCTCAAAAAGAGATTCATACCACTTTCTAGCTGATAAGAATTCTCCATGATCAAAATAGGAATCTAAAACTGAACTATAAACTCGAAAACATTCTGCATCTGCATCATCATCATGAGTAATTGTCTCTCCTTTCCATTGAGAGTGGCATTTAATACCAAAATGGTTATTTGATTTCTTTGCTAATTCTCCTTCTCCAAACCCAGATTCCAAAATACCTTGAGCAATTGTTATACTAGCGGGTACTTGGTACTTTTTCATAGTTTGTACAGCATAATATCCATATTTTTCAATATATGCTGTAACTCTATCTTCTGCGGGTTTAATAAAAGAAAAACAAGATGAAAGGTTAAACAGTAAAATCGTTAATAAAAGGAATAATCTAATTTTCATTATTTAGGTTCGACTACTATACTTATAAGGTTATTGTATTAACAGTAATACAGTTTAAAATACTTTTTGGTCGAAAAAATTATTCCTTATTAACAAGATATTGCTATTCCTCTAATTTTAGACGTTCAGATATTTCTGCAATTGCTTTCTCTTCATCATCATTTATTCCCTCAGAAGCTTCCGCAAACAATGTTAGGATATCGAGTATATCTTCTTTTTCATCGTCATTTTCTTCTAAATAATGAGACAAAGTATCTAAAAAAGGGTCTTTCCACTGATCAAGTGTTTTTATTAAATATTCTAACTCGTTAAAATATACTTTTTGTAAATTTTCTAACTCAGATCTAGTTAAAGAACTTTTATAGCCTTCAGCCATAAATTTTGATAAGTATTTTACAAAAACCCATTCTTCTTCATCTACAATACCATCAGAAGCAACAATTAGCAAACAAGGGAAATAGGTAAATAAAGTTTGAAAATGTAAACGCGATAATTCAATCTGATTGGAGGCGTTATATTTTTTATAAAGTTCTTCTGTATTAAGATGCAAACTCATAGTTATTTTTTAAAATTCAATCAATGTCAGTTAATGCTTTCTTATTTTTCTAGGGCATTCGCTTCAAGTAATGTAATTTTGTTCTTTAAAGTCAAAGAACAAAACAATGAGTGGAATAATCCTAGCTATAGAATCATCTTGTGATGAAACATCAGCATCAGTAGTTAAAAATGGTACTGTTTTAAGTAATATAGTTTCTACACAAGAAGTACACCAAAAATATGGAGGTGTAGTTCCTGAATTAGCTTCTAGGGCACATCAAAAAAATATTTTACCTGTAGTTAGTGAAGCTTTAAAAGATGCAGGAATAAATAAGACTGATCTTGATGCAGTTGCTTTTACTAAAGGGCCCGGACTTTTAGGTGCTTTGTTGGTAGGAACATCTTTTGCAAAAGGTATGGCAATGGCACTAGATATCCCTCTTATTGGAGTAAACCATATGCAAGCTCATATTCTTGCTCACTTTATTGAAAACCCTAAACCAAAATTTCCATTTTTATGCTTAACTGTAAGTGGAGGACATACACAATTAGTTGTTGTAAAATCACCTCTTGATATGGAAGTTATTGGCGAAACAATTGATGATGCCGTTGGTGAAGCATTTGATAAAACGGCTAAAATTATGGGATTAGATTATCCTGGAGGACCACTCATAGATAAGTTTGCTAAAGATGGAGACCCGTTAAAGTTTAAGTTTCCTAACGTCAATATACCTGATTATAATTTTTCTTTTAGTGGTATAAAAACTGCTTTTTTAAATTTTCTTAGAAAAGAAACACAAAAAGATGCTGATTTTATAGAAAAAAATAAAGCTGATTTATGTGCGAGTATTCAATATACCTTGATTCGTATTTTAATGAAAAAGCTTACTAAAGCTGCAAATGAATTAAATATTAAAGAAATTGGTATTGCAGGAGGAGTTTCTGCAAACTCTGGCTTAAGAAATACGTTAAAAGAAGAAGGTAATAAAATGGGATGGAATGTGTTTATTCCAGAATTTGAACATTGTACAGATAACGCTGCAATGATTGCAATGGCTGCACATTACCAATATGAAGGTAAAGATTTTGAAAAACTTTCAACTTCACCAAATCCTCGTTTAAAATTTACTGGGTCAAGATAAAACAAACTTAATTTTCTATGGGTCTAATTGTTGTTGCTCTCGCATTTATAACTGCTATCGGATTGGGTGTATTTTTTAGCGTTCAATCTAAAAACAAAGGTATTGACACTTCTAATTATTCTTTTCTATCAGATGCTAATGTTATAAAGTTGGCTTCTGAAAATAAAGAAGGAATAAGCGTTGCTGCTTTATGCCTTCATTCAAATGCTAATGCAAAAGATGCAAAACAAAAATTAGAAGACCTAAGAGAACAAGGAATCCTCTATTTAAGTATAGAAGAAAATGGAACAGAAAAATATTTAATTAGTGATATATCACTTTTAGATCATAAAAAATAAACAATCATAGGGGTTAACTTTTGTTAAACCTTTTTGATCGAAAGTTACAATACAAATAAATTATATTCATAGAAGGTATTAAATGGAGTTTTTATCTCCTTTAGTCCATATATGAAAATGAAAAATGGAAAGTCTTTTGAATACAATTTCAAAAGACTTTTTTGTTTACAAAAGCATTTTACATATTTGTGCTATGGAATCAATACTAGCATTTATACATTGGGACGTCAACCCAGAAATACTTCCAGGAATACTTCCTGTAAGATGGTATGGTTTACTTTTTTCATTAGGATTTTTTATTGGTACATGGATTATGGCCAAAATCTTTGTGAATGAAAACCGTCCAGAATCTGACGCAGATGCCATTTTAATTTATATGGTTGTTGCCACAATTATTGGAGCACGACTAGGGCATGTTTTGTTTTATCAACCTGATTATTATTTACAACACCCACTTGAAGTTCTTCAAATTTGGAAAGGGGGATTAGCTAGTCATGGAGGTGCCATTGGTATTATCATCGCTCTGTATCTATATAGTAGTAAAAGACCCGACCAACCTTGGTTATGGATTCTAGATCGTATTGTAATACCTGTTGCTTTAGCTGGTTGCTTTATACGTTTTGGTAATCTAATGAATTCAGAGATCATAGGTAGACCTACTGATGTACCTTGGGCCTTTATTTTTGAACGTGCTTATGTTGCAGACCCAATGACGCCACGTCATCCTGCTCAATTATATGAATCTATCACATATCTTATTATATTCTTTATTTTAGGAGCTATCTATAAGAAACAAGGTCCAAAATTACCTCAAGGGAAATTATTTGGCCTATTTTTAATTTTAGTTTTCGGAATGCGCTTTGTTTGGGAATTCTTTAAAGAAGATCAAGTTGCATTTGAAGCAACTATGGAATTCAATATGGGACAATGGTTAAGTATTCCTGCAGTATTAGGTGGGCTCTTCTTCTTTATTAGGTCATATGGAAAGGCAGGTACACCACCTCCATTCCCTGAAATTAACCCTAATGAAGATAAACTAAAGAAATAAAAAAAATCCTTGATTAATTTCATTATTAATCAAGGATTTTTCTTTTATATGACTTACTTCTTAAAAGCTATTTTTCTATATCAATATTAAATAACTCAGAAATCATTTGCCCCATCTTTTCTCCTTCTTTTTTATCAACACTTGCTGATGCTTTTAATTGAAGAACAGGAACTTTCATTATCTTATTTAATAAGTTTTTTGTAATCTTATCAACCTGTTTTTGTTCTTTTGTACTAAGTTGATCTTGATATTTTAAAACTTCTTTTTCTCTAATACACTCTAAAGCATTCTTTAAACCTTTAATGATAGGAGAGTACTCCATTTCTTTAGATCGTTTATTAAACTCCACTAAAGAATCATTAATTATAGCTTCTACCTTAGGTATAGCATTTAGTCTACGCTCTAATGCTTTATCAGCCCTAGCATTAATATCATCTACTGTATAAACTAAAACACCCGGTATTTTATCAACCTCTTCTGCAACAGATCTAGGTACAGATAAATCTAAGAAACATTTAAAAGCAAGAATATCTAAATCCTTTACATTTTCTACATTAAAGTAATCAGCAATAGGTAAAGATGATATGATTACATCGGCCTCTTTTGCAGCATGCCATAACTCCTCAAATCCACGAATCTTATAACCTGTATCTTCGGCTAATTCTTCTGCAACGCTTAATGTTCTATTCATTATAGTTACATCAGAAATATCTGTATTCTGAAGATTTCTTACAGCATCTGTTCCGATTTCTCCTAATCCAACAACTAATACCTTCGGATCAGTTATATCAAGTGTCAGCTCATCAATCATTTCTACTGCCGCATAAGAAACAGAAGCAGCCCCATCTCTAAATTCAGTTTCGATTTGAACACGTTTATTTGCACTAAAAATTGTATGCATTAAACGGTGTAAATACTGACCAGCCATATTGTTATCGGCCGTCCATTGATAAGCTCTTTTTACTTGATTTGAAATTTGAATATCACCTACTACTTGAGCTTCCAATCCTAAAGCTACACGGAATAAATGATTCTGTACTTGAAGAGGATCACAATCAGACTCAAAGTACTTTACAGCTTCTTTGATATCAACACCTTTCTTATTACTTATTTTTTGAATAATATCAACAGACATGTCTTCATCAGATACATAAAATGCTTCTGTTCTATTACATGTAGAGACAAATAATAATTCATTAATACGATCATCCGATTGATAATCTTTCAACAACTCTTCACATTCTTGTTGAGTTAATGAAAACTTACCACGGACATCTATTGGTGTATTCTTATATGATAATCTTACTTCTTTGAAATCTTTCATCGTATTATTCAGAAAGTAAATAGATGAGATAGTGTTAATCTCCTAAATGCAAATGTACAACTGTTTTTATGAAAATGACAATTCCTTAAATTTGATTACCAATTAATATTATAAATCAAACTGTTACGATAAAAATCTAAGGCTACAAAAGCAAAACTTTGCTTTGACATTAACTGTTTTAACTGCTGACCTTTTAATGAACCATCAATGCAAAGTCCATTGAAATTCCATATTGATTTTGTTTGTTCATCTATAAAATGATTTCCTTCAGAAGAAAATGTCAACAATCTTCCATCATGAAATGATGAATAAGCTGCCATTGAGCCTTGTTTGTCATTTGTCTTTATTTCTCTACCTCCTAGCATCGATGTTGAATTAGCTTCATAAAAGACAACAACATACATATCCATAGGTAAATCATTCAATACTTTACGTTGCTGTAAATCTTCTAATGGGTAAATAATATTATTTCCGCGTAAATCCACTAATAAAACCGTTTCCATTGGCATTAGCTTTTCACTCGGCATATAATTTAAGTAAAGAGGTTTTTCCGTTAAAACATTATCATATTTATAATAAGGGTTTATACCATATGGAAGAAGTTCATCTTTTACATTATCCTTAATTACCAAACCATATTTACAGTTCTCATAAAAATCTTTCATTGTCATTCTAAGAGAACACACTTGCTTTAATTCAGTACCTAAAAAATGCCCTACTTTAGCAGTACCATTATACTGTTGCCACCAAGATTCTGTTTGCTGATCATAAAGAACAATATTACTCTTTCTAATCATTCCTGATGGTTTAAGTAATAATTCTCTTTGCACACCTCTATGAGTAAAACGGCGTTCGTAAACAATTACAGCATCTGTAAAGGGACAATATGTTACTGCAATGGGCACACCTCCTATTCGATCATTTATAACTTGATGAAATATTAGAAATTCGAGTGGATATGCTTTGTATTCTCTTCCTGCACTAACAACAACAACATTTTCATTAGCGTCATAATATTCTTTTGACGTTTCTTCGTTATAAAAACGAGGATTATCTATACTTTGAAAAGCTGACCTAGGTGTTAAGGCTTCAAACTCATAAAGTGAAATTGTTGTTCTGCTTAAATCAGTACTCCAATTTTCTTTTACTCCAACTCTACTTACTTGTGCATGACTTTGAAGTACAAATCCAAATACCAACACCGAGAAACTGATTATTCTCTTCATTATTTACTTCTATCAAAAAATTATTAGGCTCTTAAACAGCATAAATTTAAGAAAAAGAACTCACTTTATATTGTTTATCTTATTCTATTTGGTGTCTGTCTACCTTTTACAATTGGCTCGATACCAACAATAATACCTTTTGTTACCTCAACAACATTATTATAGTTAATTGTTGACGGTTCATCATTAACGGTATGGTAAAAAGAATCAAAATCTATATCTGTTGAAGAAACTGTATGTGCTGGAACACCATTAGCTGCAAAAGGTGCATTATCAGAACGCATAAAAAGATTAAGATCATCATAAGGATCAGCAAAAAACTTAAATCTTAATTTCTTATTTGCAAAAACATTATCAGCCATTATTTTTCCTAATGATGACTTATTGTAACCCGTTAAGTAAGCTTTTCTTTTTCCTTTAACAGAAGGTTTACCTATCATTTCAATATTAATCATTGCAACAATATTCTTTAGTTCTTCCTCTGTCATTTTACTAGCCATATAAGTAGAACCTACTAAACCAAGCTCCTCTGCAGTAAAAGTTGTGAAGAGTAAAGTTCTTTTATTAATATTTTTTCTTTTTGCAAAGTATGAGGCAATCTGAATTACAGCAGATACTCCAGATGCATTATCATCTGCTCCATTAGCTATAGAATCGCCTTGTATAGGTTTTAAAATTCCTAAATGATCATGGTGAGCAGAAATCATTACAGTTTGTTCTGTAGCACCTTTCAACTTCGCCATAACATTTCTCATTTCAACCTTATCAACTTCTTGAGAAAAATCAATGAGTACTTTTTTAAATTTACTTCTTACGGTTGGATTATCTTTCACCCAAATAATTCTTTGAGGAGAATCAATACTTTCTTGGTAAGGTTTTCTAATTTCAGTTGCTATAAACTGAGACAATGCAATTAAATGGTCTTTAGATTTCACCCATACTAATGTCAGTTCGTCTGAAGATAGAAGTTGTTTTCTAAAATCTTTAAATGAGTCTCCCTCAGGAATTTCTTTTATATTCACCTCTTTAATTTTCTTTGAATAGATGGTTTCTGCATTTGTATCTACAAAAAAATCGCTTTCATTAGTTGGTAATTTATTTAAAGACAATGTATTCTTTTTTACAATTTTAGAATACTTCGTGAGTACTTGAAAATATGTTCCATTATCTCCTGCGGGTGTTAATCCTAATTTTTTAAATTCATTACTAATAAAATCTGTAGCAATATGTTCCCCTTCACTCCCTGCCAAGCGACCTTTTAAAATATCACTTGAAAGAGAATCTATTATATATTTTGTTGTTTGAACAGATATTTGTGCATTTACTGTAGAATTAGAAATGCTTATCAAAACAATAAAAAGCAATACGAAAGTTTGTACTATTCTCATGAACTATGAAGATATGTTTAGAAATTCCCTAATGATTTCAATTATTAGAAACTTTTTAAGGGGGTTTATGTATTAAAGAAGTGTGACACAATTCGGCTATGAATTGCTTTTAATGATAAAAGTAAAATAATTTTTACTGAAAATCTAAGTCTACAACTATGAAAGAAAACACTGCAGAAGTGGACAATCTTTTTATTCAATTAAAAGATGCCACTGATAAAGATACGATATTAGATATAGAAAATTCAATATTACAGTTATGGCAAAAAACTGATGATCCATTTTTAAATGACATCATTGCCCTAGGTGTTGAACAAATGTCTAACGAAAGGTACAAAGATGCTATTGCAACTTTTTCTCATGCCTTAATTTTTAACCAAAAATGTGCGGAGATTTTTAATAAAAGAGCAATCTCTTATTACATGCGTGGAGAGTTTAATAATGCCATCAAAGATCTTAAAAAGGTTCTTGAATTAGAACCTAGGCATTTTGCTGCCATGTCTGGCCTTTCTACAATTTATAAAGAATTGAAATTAGAAAAGCATACATTAGCAATGTTACACAGGTTATTATTGATTGTTCCTAATAAGGAAGGGTTAACGTCTCAGGCTAGAAGTTTAAGAAAAAAGATTAAGAGTAATTAATTTATTAATTGTAGGTCTTTATTTCTTTGACTAGGATCTGGAGCTTCGGGTGGCAAGATAAATACTCCTGGAGGTAAATCTAGATCAGGATCTTTAGGTTCTTGTGGCCAACCTCCATTATTATCGTCGTCGTCTGCATCAAATGTAGAACTTCCCGGTTTATCTATTATCAAAAATGTTTTATAAAAAGACCATATAGCTAATCCTATTGATAAATACATCAGTAATAGTAAGATATGGATATTCTGCATGACAATGATAGTTGATAACTTAATAATAGAGTTTTATTTGTACTTAATTTAAAAATAAAAATAAATCATTATATAAACAAAGAGGTACCCTATGAGTACCTCTTTTTATTTATATTATTTTAAATAGAATCTTTTTTCTTCTATATATTCATTTAGCTTGTCGAGTTCTTCTTTTGTTGTAATCTCTTCTAAATTTTCTTCTACAAGAGGTGCTCCAACACGTTTATCAATCACATTAAGTACTTTGTATTTTCTCCAAATTGGTGCCTTTCTGACATCAATAACATCTCCTTCAGTCACTTTCTGAGAAGGTTTCGGTACTTTTCCATTTAAAAGAACTTCTTCTTTTTTGCAAGCGTCTGTGGCAAGAGATCTTGTTTTAAAAACTCTAACACACCATAAATATTTATCTATTCTCATTTTAGGTTAAATTAATTTGGATACTTAACTTCTAATAGAGTGCCTTTTTCATAAATTTCTTCTCTTTCCAATACCCCATTTTTATCAAAATATTTCCAAGAGTTTAACTTCTTGTTTTTGTATTGTTTTCCTGACGCTCTTAATTGACCATTATTGTAATATTGTTTTACAACTCCATAAATATAGCCTTTATCGTACGGTGTTTCTTTCAAAACTGTTTTTCCATCCTCAAAATATTCTATTTTTATCCCAACAAGACGTCCTTTTCTATAACGTTCTTTTGTTAATACAACTCCTTCGTGATTATAAATAAAAGCATCTCCCTCTTCAAACCCATTAGTAAATTGCTTTTTAGATTTAACTTTACCATCTGAGTAATACGTTTTCCAAGTTCCTGTTTTTAACTTTTTTGTATACTGACCTTCTTCTTTTATAACTTCAGTATCAAAAAATGCTTTATATGTATAATCTGATGGATTTTTTGCATAAACTTCTAAAACCTCTACTGATTTACCGTCAGTGAAAAATGTTTTTTGTTCTCCTTTCTTAGCCCCTTTTTGATAATTAAAATACTCTTTTAGATTACCATTATCGTAAAATACTTTAGTAATACCATGCATTTTACCAGATTGCATATGCCCTTCTTTTAAGAGTGTTCCACTTTCATTATACTCTCTAAAAACACCTTTTTGATCTTTACTCAAAGCCGTAATCATTTCAGCTTTTAATTGGCCTGATTCGTAATAGTTTTTATAATTTCCAGTATTTTTACCTTCAATCATTTTTACTTCAGACATCAATTTGGAATTTCTATAATACTCTTTTCTTATTCCATGTTCAAGGTTATGTTGAAAAGGTATTAAAAGCTGTAAAGTTCCATCTTCGAAATATTCTTTTGATTCACCTTCTAAAACTCCATTTACAAATAAGCTTTCTTTTTTTATTTTACCATTTGATGCATAATAAGTTCTATAACTTCCATCAATTAACCCCTCTAAATAATTACCTTTTTGAACAAGATTTCCAGCTTCATCAAATACTTCTGTTATCCCATTACGTTTTTCACCTAACATTTGTGATTTAGACATTACAATCCCAGACGGATAATATTCTGTCCACATATTGGCTTTTGTATTATGTTCTAGCTGAATTGCCCCTGATTGATAATACTTTTTCATAGTACCCACCATTACATCATTTCTAAAATGTGCTTCGGTTTTTTTCATTCCCTCTACATAAAATGAAGTGTATTTGCCATTTTGAATTCCATTTTTATAATGTGTCATAAAATGAACCTGTCCATTTTCAAAGAATTCTTGAAATACTCCATTTAACTCTCCATCCTTATAATTTGATTTTACAATTAAATTATCACTGCCGGGAAAGTATCTTTTATATTCACCATCAATTCTATTTGAATCACCATCAATAACATAAAATTCTTCGGCTACAATCCCTGCCCAATCATCATAAAATGTTTTGATTAATGTTCTATTTTTTGTTTGAGCATAAGCTGATAAAGAAAAAATAGTAAATAGACTAATTAGAAATGTATATTTGAGTGTCTTAATTTTTGTATTCATTAGGTATATATCATTATTCTAAGGTACAAAGATCAATTATCATTCCTACAATGACAACTAAGTAGTAAGTTTTTAAGATATAAATCGATTCTTCATGTATTTACACATCGCCGAAAAGGAATTCAAAATCAATGATCTACGTAATGGAAATTTCCAAATGTATGGAGAGGAACACATTGATAACGTACTAATTTTTTGTTTTGAATGGTTAAATGGCAAAGAAGAATTTACCATGCAATCATCAGGTTCTACTGGAAATCCTAAAACTATAGTTATAAAAAGAAACCAGATGGAAGCTAGTGCTAAAGCAACTGCAAAAGTTTTAGGTTTAAAAGAAAACGACAACTCATTAATATGTATAAATACTGAATATATTGGTGGTAGAATGATGCTTGTAAGAGCTCTAGAATTTAATTTAAATACATGGATTATTTCTCCTTCTTCTCACCCATTAAGTAAGGTTCCTACCACTATAACATTTGATTTTATTGCTATGGTTCCTTTACAGGTTCAATCATCAATTGAAAATGAATTAAGTCAACTACAAAAGGTTAAAAAAATTATTATTGGTGGAGCACCTATTAGTAATTTCTTAAAAGAACAGATAATACTTGTATTAAAAGCTACTGCTGTATATATGACATATGGTATGACTGAAACTGTATCACATATTGCTTTAAAAAAAATATGTGAGAATTCTGATAACTTATACCATACAATTGATGGAGTTTCAATCAATGTAGACGAACGTAATTGTCTAAACATAATTGCTCCAATGTCTGACTATCAAAAAGTACAAACTAATGACGTTGTAAAATTGATCAGCACAACCTCTTTTGAATGGTTAGGAAGAGTGGATAATATTATTAATTCTGGAGGAGTTAAAATACAAGCAGAAAAAATTGAGTCGAATGCTATAAAAATATTATCCGATATGGGATATTCATCTGTTAGTATATTTGTAGGTGGCATTCCTCATTCCTTATTAGGTGAACAAGCAATATTATTTATAGAAGGAATTAGCTTAACTACTGATGATCAAAACACACTTCTTCAAAATCTCTCTAAAAAAGTAGGAAAATTTGAGGTGCCAAAACAGATTATTTCAATTGGTAGTTTTATCAAAACAGATACTATGAAAATTAAAAGAAAAGAAACTATCAATAACTATTTAGCATCGCAATAATGAAAGTTAGTGTTATTACTGCTGTTTATAATTCAATCAATTATTTAGATAAATATTTAGATAGCATAATTAAACAGACTTATGATAATATTGAGATTATATGTGTAGATGATGGTTCTACAGATGGTAGTGTTGAATATCTATTAGAGCAGGCCAAAATACACCCAAATTTAAAAGTTATATCTCAAAATCATAAAGGGGTTTTAGATGCAAGAAAATTAGCTCTAAAAAATGCAACAGGAAGTTATTTTTCAGTTGTAGACAGTGATGATTTTCTTGCTTTTGATGCAATTGAAAAAGCAATTGATTTAATTAAAAAAAATAATCTTGATGCTGCACTTTATACTTTAGTATATCATTATTCTGATCAAAAGAAAAACTCCCAATTACCAATATTATCTCATAATTTTATTAGTGGTAAAGATGCTTTAAAACACAGTTTAGATTGGTCAATATCATTTATTGGTGTTTATAAGTTGAATAAAAATAATACATCTTCACCCTACGTCGCCAATCACTTACATTCTGATGAAGTTAATGCTAGATACTTATTCTTATCAATAGATAAAGTAATGATTTGTTCCGGCATCTATTATTACCATCAATCTGATACTTCAGAAACTAGAAAAACAATAACAAGTAATCAACTTGGTTTATTCACTGCACAACGTGCCACTAAAAAATTACTTTTAAATAACAACCTATATTCTACAGATGCAATAACAATTTTTGAATGTTATTCTATATCAAGTTTTATTAATATTCTAAGAGAATATACTAGACATAAAAAGTATTTAGATAGTACAGAAATTCTACTATTCGAACGTGAATTATTGAGTTTTAAAAACTTTGTTTCAATTAAAGCTTTAATTCTAAACTGGAGATATATTCAATTAAAAAGAGTAAAATTAATACTACTATTTCTATTACCTATTCAACTACAGAAATTTCTTTTAAAATTTATTTAAAAGATAGTATATAATCTTGAAGGTTATGGCCGTTCTCTAAAGCCAACTTTTTCTTTAAACGGTAACGTGAGGTCTTGATACTATCTTGAGAAATACCCAATAAATTAGCACACTCATTTAACCCTAAGTTTAACCTAATTAATGCACAATGTCTAAGATCATGTGCTGTTAAATTAGGATGTTTTTCTTTTAATTTTTGATTAAAATCTGAATGAATACCATCAAAATACAATTGAAATTCTTCCCAATCTTTATCAGTTTTATCACTTTGTTCTATCGTTTTATTTAATTTATTAAGTGATACTGCTAGTTCTGGATAATCTTCAACTGTCTTTTTAATTTGATTTTGTAAGGTATGTAGGAAATTATTTTTCTCTACTATATTTAAAGTTACAGCAGTAAGCCTACCATTTTTCTGATCTATAATATCTTGTAATTGTTCTTCTCTCCATTGTGAATTTTTTAATTCAGCTTCAGCAATAGATTTTTCATTTTCTATTATTTTTTGTTTTTTATTGAAGAGTTCTTGCTGCTGCTCCATTATTTTTGTTCGTTGAGTAGCTATTTCTTTTGCCCTCATTTCAACAAGATATTCTAATCGCTTCCCTTTTTCTCTTAAATTTTTATTGTAAATTCTAATCAAGATAAAAAACAGAAAAATAGTTAGAACTCCTACAACAGAGTAAAACCATATTTGTCTAAACCAAGGTGTTATCACATTAAATGTAATAGAAGAAACTGCACTAATTAATTTACCTTTTTCTTGTGATCTAACTTCAATTGTATACTTCCCACCTTCAACATTTAAAATACTTATTTTACCAGTGTTTTCCATCTCAGACCAAATCGTATCTTGAGAAAGAATTCTGTACTGATATTTTGTATTGATTAAAGGAAAAGAATGAGATGTATAACTAACTTCTACATTCGAATAATATGGAATATCTGTTGTCATATCCCATAAATTCTTCACACCATCATTACCGGAATATACAACTTTAATAGACTGAATCTCTGTGGCTTTTGGTAATGGTTTATCTTCAGAATGAAATAAGAGCCCTTTTTCTGTTACAATCCAAAGTTCCTTTTGTTTGCCTTTAACTAAACCTCCTATTTTTATAGCATTAGAAGGCAATCCATTTGTTTTATCAAATAACTGAGCTTTACCATTCTCTACTCGATAAACACCTTTAAAAGAAGCCAACCATAATGTATTACCTGCTCTTGCTATTGCTTTTAAATTAGCTTCTTTTTCTAAACCTAATGCTTCAATTTCCTTTAAAGGAATAGTAGTCGAAGTACTCCTATCAAAAGAAAAGCAACCATCAGACGTTGCTAGAAAAACAGTTTCAGTATCAATTAATATATCTCTGATAATTATATCATCTGCAACAGTTCTAGGAAATTGTAAATTGAGGTTTTCAAACTTTTGATCTGTGTAATTATAACGTTGTAATAGATACTCTTTATGTGCAGTTCCTACATAAAACGATCCATCTGAGATTCCTTTTATTACCTGAACATCTTTTAAATTATCATCTGATAAATATGACAATTTATGCTCTTTTGAGTATTTATAAATTCCTGGTTGGTACTCACCAATAATCCACAAATTATTCTCCTCATCTTCAAAAAAAGATGTTATTGATTGCGTAAATTTAATTTCTTTCAGTTTTGAATATTTATTAGAGTTAGGAGAAGTAAAAAAGATATCTCCTACATAACTACCAAAAACTAACTTTCCTTCAAACTCACCAATTGATCTAATTCGATCCGAAAATGAATACACATAATCTTGTTTCCATTCGCCTTCTTTTTTGATAAACTGACGAACACTATCTCCCTCAGAAAAAATTAATGAACCATTTTTAGTGATATATGCACTCTCTACTAGTACATGATTATTAAGTAAATCTAATCTATTAAAAGGTAATTCTTTAAGTAAACCAATGCTCTCAGTACTACCAATCCAAATACCTTTTCCATGTTGATAGTCAATAGAAAGTACATCTTCATTTCCTTGCAAGTTTATTTTGCTATAAGTTGGTTGATTTTTATGTAAATCAACCAAGTAGGCTCCATTACTCCATGTTCCAAGAATAAGTTTATTTTTTGATAAGATTTCACCAACCGATATATCTAGTAGATTAACTCTTTTTTTCCATTTAATTAACTGACCTGATCTATTGACTTCCATTTCAAAAAGCCCCTGTTTACAACCAACAAAAAACGATTTAAAACCATTCTTTGTTACCCAAGAAATTTCATTGATTTGAATTGGTAGTTTAATAGGTAAAAAGCTATCTTTCTTTTTATTATATCTAAAAATATTGCCTGAGAAACTAAAAACCCATGGATTCTTAAAACCATCAATTTCAAATAAAATAGAGCGTACATAATGTGGAGATTGAGAACGCAGTTTAAGATGGTACCTTCTTAAGTGTTCTCCTTGTTTATAACGCACAATAGAAGAATCTTCACCTATCCAATATTCCTTATTATCCGTAGCAAAAATACTTTTGGGGTAAAACAGTTTATTCTTATTGAACTGATGAGCACCTTCAATAAAATTTTCAAAATGATAATCTCTTCCTGTTGAAATAATTTTACCTACTCCTAAATCATGGACAACCAGTATATCTCCATTTTTCTCTTTTGTAAAAGACTTGATATAATTACTAGGAAAAGCTGTAGGAAAATATTTGGTAGACTCCCCATTAAAGCGCATTACTCCATTATCAGAAGCTCCCCAAAGTATTCCATCTCCAGTATTATTAATTGCCTTTAATTGTCCAGAAATCAAACTTGCATCAACAGGGTAGTATATAAAATTAGATGATTGTGCATAAACAGAATATTTATCAACAATTAATAGAGAGATAATAAATACAATAGTTAATAGTCGCTTCATATTCTTGGCTAAAAAGAATTTACTAACATATAAACAATCCGATTTGTTTATAAATACAAAAATGTTGATAACTTTCTGATTCTACTATTTTAATCAGAAAGTTATCAACATTTTTATTGTTCCTCTGTTTTCTGAGGTCCTATTATTGGTAATATTATTGTGAATGAAGTACCTTTTCCTACTTCAGAATCTACTTTAATATCTCCTTTATGATCTTGGATGATACCAAATGAAATTGACATCCCTAAACCTGTACCTAACCCCACTGGTTTGGTTGTAAAGAAAGGATCAAAGATTTTATTTACAGTTTCTTTATCCATTCCACCACCATCGTCAGTAATTTTTATGTAAACCATTTTATCATCGCTCCAAGTTTTTATAGATAAATTCCCTTCATCTTTAATTGCTTGTTCTGCGTTGTTAAGAATGTTCATAAAAACTTGGTTAACCTTACTCTCATTACAGTTAACCAATGGGATATTTCCATAGTCTTTATGGACTTCTACTCTGTTTTTAAGTTTATTGTTTAAAAGTGTAAGAGAAGTATCAATACCTTCTTCTAGATTTGCTTCTTTAAATTGAGCAGAATCCATTCTAGCAAAAGTTTTCAAATCCATTACAATTTGAGTAGTTCTATTTGCCCCTTCTTCAACACCTTTTAATAGGTCATTTATTTCTTGAATTACGAACGTAACATCGTAATTTTCTTCAATCTCATTTATCGTTTCTTCTTTTACAAACTTCTTAAGTTCATTAAAAGCTTGAATCAAATCTTCAATATCATCTTTTAGAGGAAGAACATTATTTGCTACAAAATTAATTGGGTTATTAATTTCATGAGCAATACCTGCCGTTAATTGCCCAATTGAGGCTAATTTCTCAGAACTAACCAACTGATCTTGCATTTCTTTTAATTGAGATAATGCACTTTCAGTTTTCATTAAAGAATCATGCATAGCAATATTTTTTGATGCAATCTCATCATTTTTATGCTCTAGAGTTAAATTAGATTCTCGAATTTCATCATGTGCAACTCTTAATTTTTCTGATTGCGTTCTTAATGCCTCATTCTGACGTTCAATGTGTTTTGTTCGTTTCTCTACTAACAGTTCTAAATGGTTTTTATGCACCTCCAATTGTTTCTGTGCATCTTTTAATTCTGTTACATCAACCAAGAAACTTGTTACCCCTATAATCTCTCCTTGCGTATTTCTAAAAGGATTAAAAAACTGTTCGAAATAATAACCTTTAAATTTATCGACAACTACTAAGTCTTCTCCTTTTATACAACGGTCAAAATATTCTCTTTCAAAAATATTCTTATTGTTCTCTTTTATACTATCAAAAATATCCAACAAGTAAACTCCTTTTTCGAGCCTGACGCCTGTAAGCATTTCTGTAATTTTCATGAACTTATTATTACAACTCAATAAACGTTTATCACGATCTAAAGTATACATCATGATATGATCAGAGTTGTCTAATATATTTCTTAATAGTTCGTTGGTTTTTTTATATTCTTCTACAACAATTTTACGTTGTCCTAATTCACTTTTCCATTTACTTACCATAAATGTTAATGATGAAGTAATAATTACCCACAGAAGAAAAACCAATGCCATTGTAAAATTGCGAGACTGGATTGAACTTCTTAAAACTGCTTCGAGTGGTACTCTAGTAGTGATAACCCAAGGTTCTGTCATTCCCTGAATTTTAATTGGAAATAACATTTCATAGTAGCTTTCGTCTGTTTCACTATTTTCTACTATTCTACTTACTTTTTGATCGTTTCTTAATGATGCAAATAAATATGCAGGAATACCATCATTTTTACCAATATCAGAAGGATTAACAGAGCCTACTATTTGACCATTTGGAGCTGCAATACATACATACCTTTGATCATCTCCATCTGTATCTTTTATAAAATTTTGAAAGAAAGATAAGCGAATTGCAGACCCAACAGCACCAATAAATTTATCATTTTCAGAAAAGAATGGTAATACTACATGTACTGCAAATAAATTATTACTACCGTTTTGTATATGCTTTGGCAACGTTACAAAAGATTCTCTTGATGCTAATATTCTTTCTTTTAAGAAAAACTCATTCCAATCTAATTGCCCTTTTTTAATTTCATGATTAATTTCACCATCAGCATTCATAGATTCATTATCATAAAAAATAGGATTGTAATAAGCATTATCTATAGAGTTACTATCAACAAGTACCATCCACATGTATTCTATATTAGTATACTGTACTACGGTATTATCAAGAAGGCCTTCTAAGACTTCATCTGTATTACCTTCATCTTCTGCAATAATTTGCATCGTATTACTTATCAACCTCATTTCACTTAATAAGGTTTGTAATCTAGATTCGATAGTTTCTCCATATCTAACAGCACGTTCTTTAGTAACCTCAAAAGCTAATTTTCTTGAGTTACTGCCGCCGTTTTCATAGACTTTATATCCTATTATTAAGAAACAAAAGGTAGTGAGGGTAATTACCCACCATATAGATCTTGATTGTGAATTCAATACTTAAAGATGATATTAATATTATTGGCTATTATATTCAGTTACTCACAAAGTTACATTGCAATTTTACCAATGACCACCTTGTTAAGTTTTTTTTACGAATTATTGCAAATAACATAAAAATGTAATTAAAAATATGGATCGAAACGGGTTGCAATCATTTGTTAACAAAATGATGCATTTTTAGTTCGGTGAATTAACTAAGAAAATTGTAGATTAGAAAACACACAGTGAATATAAGTTCTATTTCAGTACAAACGTTTTGAAATAATAAGTATGAAAAAAGATTCAAAGCTACTCAAAATCCTTGATTTCTTAGAAGCGAATGAAGCCAAAGAAACTAGAGATTATTATGTGCCTTCATTATGGCTAGGTCAGGAGCAAGGTGCTTCCTATCCAGTAAAAACAAACCCAATGACCTTCTTTAAGGAGTCGATTCAAGAAATCACTGCTCCTACAGATAGAAATGTCAACTATAATCATTCCCTTTCTCAATTAAGAAATGAAGTACATGGTTACGGTGGTGACTGGACCTATGTTTCTAATTTCTATAATTTATTTCCGCGTTTAACAACTGCTTACGATCACGATAACGACGGTCATGTTGGTTCTGGAAATAGAATGGATATTACTAGTAGTGATAATGGTTTTAGAGAGACTGGTACATTATTAAAATGTATTTCAATGCTTAAGTACATTAGAGACTTAGGTTGTAATACTGTATATATGCTACCACTTACCAGTATTGGTGAAGATGGTAACAGAGGTGATTTAGGTTCTCCGTATGCTATTAAAGATCAATATAAACTTGATCCTAATTTAGCAGATCCGCTTATTCCTTTTACGGTAGAAGAGCAATTCGAAGCGTTTGTTGAGGCTGCTCATATGATGGGAATGCGTGTTATTATGGAGTTTGTTTTGCGTACATCTTCTTTAGGTGGAGATTGGGTAAAATTAAATCCAGAATGGTTCTATTGGATTGATAGAAAAAGAACACATGAATACCATAGTCCTGAATTCCCTGCAGATGAATTAGCTGCAATTAAGCAAATTCCTGATGGTGGAGGGTATCACTTTGCACCTAGTAGAGAGTACCGTTCTTTATTTAAAAAGCCACCTACTCCAGAACAAATTAAAGTTGAAGAAGGAAAATTTGTAGCTTATACAGATGAGGGCGAATTAATTATTCCTGGTGCTTTTGCAGATTGGCCACCAGATGATATTCAACCAGCTTGGTCGGATGTTACTTATTTACGTATGTACAATTTCCCTTATGATCATGAACCAAATGATTATAACTACATAGCATACGATACAATACGTTACTACAACCCTGAGTTAGCTCAGCCAACTCACGTAAATAGACCTCTTTGGGATAAAATTAGCGGTGTTATACCTCACTACCAATCTTTTGGTATTGACGGCGTAATGATTGATATGGGACATGCATTACCTCAACCTCTTATGGAAGAGATTATTGATAGAGCCCGTAAAAATGATAGAGATTTTGCTTTCTGTGAAGAAAACTTTGATGTTACTCAGAAAAGTAGAAATGCTGGCTTTAATGCTGTACTGGGACATGAATGGAGAGTTACTTCTCGTGATAAGCGCCAAGGAATTCAAAGAATTGTAGAAGACTCTAATAATTACCTTGCTTTACCTTATTATGGTACTCCAGAAACCCACAATACGCCTAGAGCAATGATGCGTGGTGGTGAACCACATTGTAAAGTAACTTATGTATTAAATAAGTTCTTACCTAACTCTATTCCTTTTATACATCAAGGTTTTGAGCTTTTGGAAGAATGGCCTGTTAATACTGGATTAAACTTCTTACAATCAGAAACAGATTTTTATAGTCAACAAAGATTACCTTTATTCTATAAATCTGCTCTACGTTGGAACAACGATCATAACTTAATTGGGTATATAAAATACATTAATAACATTTACAATCACTTTGGTTGGTTATTGAACAATAACCACTTACGTGGAAATGAGGAGTCTATGACAATTCATTACCCAGAAACTGCCTTTGAGAGTGTAATTGCTTTTGAACGTTTTGATCCGTGGCATCCAGAACATTCTTTACTTGTAGTTGCTAATACAGATTACAACAATTCGCAAGATTTTTATCTAAATATTCCTGGTACTAACAATGGTGCATATTGGGACTTTGTAGGTAAAAAAGAATATAAATTTGTTGAAAATTGGATGTCTGCAACTTTAGAAGCTGGACAATGTTTAATAATTGAAGTTAGAAAATTGATCTAAGTATCAATTAACTCATATATTTATTAGGGCTGTGTATTTAACAATACACAGCCTCTTTTTTTATCAAAAAATACTGTATTATATTTTATAAAAAATTGTTAAATATCATTATCATAAATAACTCAAAAAGTTTAAAGTTAAACTATAATTTGCAGAGAAATTTAAAAGGTATTTTAATAATAATGATATGAAATTAATAAAAGTACAACTATTCATTCTAGGTTCAATTTTAGCTTTATCAGCATCAAATGTATTTGCTCAAGAAGCAACAGAAAATGCAAATCACAACCAATATGTAGAAAGCTATAAAGACGACTATACAAAAAAAGATCACCATATAGAAGGACTTGAGAATGAAGGAGAACATGAAAAAATGAGAAGACATAAAGTAGCTTTTTATTTAGGGTACACATTTATTCCACAAGAAATTTCTTCTCATGAAGGATTGTTAGTTCCTAGTTTTGGCTTAGATTATACATTTAGAATCTCTAAAAAATTCTCTATCGGATTAATTAACGATATGGAAATAGCACAGTACATGATTGAAGTTCCTGGTGAGGGAAATGGAGAACATGGAGGGACTGAAGAACTAGAAAGAGAATATGCATATGTTGGCGCTTTAATGTTATTCTACAGTCCGCTGGAAGGATGGAATATTGGTGTAGGTCCGGGTATTGAATTAGAAAAAAACCAGAACTTTGCTGTTTGTAAATTTATGATTGAAAAAGAATTTGAATTACCTGGAGAATGGTGTATTTCTCCAAACTTCTCTTATGATATTAAAGGAAATGTATACGATACGTGGAGTTTTGGTGTTGCTTTTGGTAAAAGTTTCTAATATTATTTATTGATAAATACAGTATAATGTCCCTTCTCTAGTATCTTTACACTTATGTGTGATAAATAACAAGCGGCAAACATTGAAAAATTTTTTAAAAATATCGATAGCAATATATTGCTTCTTAATATCTGACTTATCATTTGCTCAAATATCAGATGATAAAAGGTTATGGTTACATTATTTTAATTCCATAAAGCTAAATAAGAAATGGAGTATTGATACTGATGCTGCTTATTTGCACCAGTTTGATGTAACGGCAAATAGAGTACAAGCTCGTTCAGGGGCAAAGTATAAAATCAACAAGAATTTTTCTATCAGACTTGGGATTGGTTATTTTTATGTATTTGATTCAGAAGGAGCAAATGTATCAGAAATACGTCCAAACCAAGATTTAATCGGGAAACATTTTCTAAGTAGAAATAAATCTTGGTATTTTACTCAAAGAGCAAGGTTTGAAGAGCAGTTTTTAACCACTACTATACAAGGCGAAGAAAATAAAGAAAAGGATCAGAAAAATAGACTTAGGTATTCTTACATGGTAAGAAAAGCTATCAATTCTTGGACTTTTGGTATTGGGGGTGAAATGTTTATAAATTTTAACGATAAGTCTACAAATGCTTTTGTCAATAAACATAGAGCCTATGCAGTCATTAATAAAAAGTTAAATGATAACCTCGCTTTAGAAGCTCAATATATAAGAGAGGATAGTTTTAAAAACCAACAAGGGTCTGTTCATCATGCAGATGTTTTAAGACTATGCGTGAAGCAGGTTATTCACACTAAAAAATAATTTAATTTGTGCTACCACATACATTTGTTCTTTATTAGTAAGACCAATAAAAAGGGGTAGGCTCAAAATAGAATTGGCGATTTTTTCGGAAACGGGAAAATCGCCTTTTTTGTACCCTAAATTTGCTACAGATTTTTGTAGGTGGATTGGGACAGGATAGTGAACTATAGTTTGGATGTTCTTTTCTTTTAAAAACGCTGATAATTGATCTCTATGCTCTGTCAATATTGTAAATAAATGATAGACATGCCCGACAGTATTCTCTATTTCAAACATACTGATATCCCCTATTCCTAATAATTCTTTTGCGTAAATTGCTGCTATTTTTTTTCTTTCCAATGTCCACTCTGGTAAATATTTTAGCTTTACCGATAATACTGCTGCTTGTAAATTATCTAATCTAGAATTTTCACCTAATACATCATAATAGTACTTTTCAGAAGACCCATAATTTCTAATTGCTTTGCATTTATCTGCTAATTCCTTACTATTTGTAGTTATTGCACCACCATCACCTAATGCTCCTAAATTTTTTCCTGGATAAAAACTTGTTGCATTAATATGACCAAAACTACCTGTAAATTGGTTTTTAAGAGTTGCAAGATGAGCTTGAGCGTTATCTTCAATAAGGTAAATTTCTTTCCCTTTAATCAATTTTAATATAGATAATACATCTGCAACATTACCATACATATGAACAGGTAGTATTGCTTTTGTTTTTGAGGTTATGCTCTTTTTTAATAAATCAATGTCTATTAAACCATCTTTTTGATTTACATCTACTAGAATAGGTTTAGCACCAACAAGTACTACTGCTTGTAAGGTAGCAAAAAATGTATTTGCTGGAATAATTACCTCATCTCCCTTATTAATATCAAGTGCTAATAATGCTATTTTTAGTGCATCTAAGCCGTTACCAACACCTACACAATAATTTACTCCTGTTGCTTTGGCGTATTGCTCCTCAAACGCAGTTAACTTCTCACCTAAAATAAAATCATTTGCATTATAAACCTGTTCAATTGCAGATAATACTTCCTTTTTAATTGAAGTATGAATACTATCTAAAGACAAAAAAGGTACTATCATATACTTATTTTTTAATAAATGTATAGATAATACCTTTTCTCTTATTTCTAAAGAAATTAATACGCAAATTCTTCTATTGGAAGATACTCCTCTTTGGGATCAACAAATACCTGTTCATCAAGAATTACAATTGGTGTTTTTAACAAGGAGGGGAAATCGACTAATGTTCTGATTAGAACAACATCACTCATTTCGTAAAAATCATCTGAAAAGCATCTATACCAAGGTGACTTCTCATTAATCAACACAGAAGATGGTTTTACTCTCATTTTTTCGAGAATATCAACAAGCAATCGTTCTGATAGTGGACAAGCATTGACTTCAATCTCTCTTAGATCTGTGATTTTTAAATTTACATCATTTGCAAATTTACTTTGTTTCGGACAAGAACTGTCATAAAGGATAACAGGTCTTTTAGTTATTGATAGTGACATGGTGGTAGTTTATTGGATACAGGTATATTATTATATCATAATTTAGTAATAAATGCTTCCAATTATCGAAATCTTCATCATCAAGAATTATTGATAATTATCATACTTTTTAATACTGTATCGTTTTTTGGATTATTAATAGTGGAAAAATGTTAGCAACTAATACACATCTAGTGTATATTTAATTCATTCCGTCTATTAATTTAGTGAAAAATCAAACCTAAAGCAAAAAAAATGAAATCACATTTCAGATTACATGTATTCTACGAAGTAGTTCAACGTCAGAGTTTTACAAAAGCCTCTGAAGTTTTAGGGATTTCACAACCTGCTGTAACTAAACACGTTAGAGCTTTAGAGGAGGAATACCAATTACCTTTGTTAGAAAGAAAAGGTGTAATTATTCATTTAACTCAAGCTGGTGAAATATTAAAGATTTATTGTGAAAAGATTTTTAGCTTAGAAAGGCAATTAACTTTTGAAATGGATGCCTTAAAAGATCATCAAGGAGGTACTATACGTATTGGTGCAAGTACTACAATTGCACAATATATTATACCTAGCGTGATTGCGGAATTTCAGCAAAAAGTAAAAGATGCAAAGGTCGAGATTAAAAGTGGTAATACAGAAGCTATAGAAAATTGGCTTATTGAAGATAAAATAGATATTGGTATGATTGAAGGTTCCCCACATAGAGGAGGGCTAAAATATATACCTTTTTTAAATGATGAATTGGTATTAGTTGCATCATCTAAATTTAATAAGCTACAAACTGTAGAATTGCAAGATATTTTTTCTAAACCCATTGTAATGAGAGAACAAGGAAGTGGAACTAGAAAAATAATTGAACATGCTTTAAAAGGAGAATCTCTATCTATAAATGATTTAAATATAATTATGGAGTTAGATACAACCGAAAGTATAAAAAGATACATTGCTTCATCTCCTAATTATGCAATTCTATCTATCTACTCTGTTCTTGATGAATTAAATAGAGATCAACTTCAAATAATTGATATTGAAAATTTTGAGATGAACAGAAAGTTACATTTTGTTATAAAGGAAGGTGGATCTATAGGCTTAGGAAATAAATTCATGGATTATACAATGCTTCATTATAACAAAAAGTAATAACCAATTACTTTTCTGAATTATTATTCATCTAATTTTTGAACACATTTGTATGTAATCAAAAATTAAAATTTATGAATAATATATCGATTCAAAATATTAAATCTTATCCAACTTTAAACAAAGTTGTTTATATAACTTTAGCCTTACTAACATTAACTCCTTGGGTATCTACTGCTGTTGCTTTATTTAGTGGTATTTTCTTTGCTATTTTCTTTAAACTACCCAATCAACAATTAAACAAAAAAATTAGTAGTAGTCTTTTAAAATGGTCTGTAGTCTTTTTAGGTTTTGGTTTAAATGCTACAGATGCTATTAAAACGGGCTCTGAGGGTTCTTTAATTACTTTTACTAGTATTGCCTTAACATTAACTATGGGAGGTATTCTAGGTAGAAAATTTGGGCTCGATAAAACAATATATAGACTTATTGCCTCTGGAACGGCAATTTGTGGAGGAAGTGCAATTGCAGCAATGGCCCCAGCTTTAAAAGCCAATGAAAGACAAATTTCTGTAGCTATGGGTACAGTCTTTATTTTAAATGCTGTGGCTTTAGTACTTTTCCCGGTAATAGGTAAATACCTAGATATGTCACAGAATCAATTTGGCTGGTGGGCTGCTTTGGCTATTCATGATACTAGTGCTGTTGTAGGTGCTGCGCAAGCCTATGGTGAAGAAGCATTAAAAATTGCAACAACAGTTAAATTAACACGAGCTCTATGGATTGTACCTATTTCTTTAATTGCTGCTTTTAGCCAATCAGGTAAAATCAACTTTAAAACAATGCCTACATTTATTTTAGGTTTTGTAATTGCAATGCTTATCAATTCATATATTCCAAGTACTCATGTTATTGCTCCTATTTGTAATTTCATTGCTCACAAAGGTTTGGCATTATCATTATTTACTATTGGTTGTACTTTAGATTTAGATAGCGTAAAACATGTAGGAACTAAGCCAATGTATCAAGGTATTATATTGTGGTTCTGTGCATCTATTGTATCATTAGTTGCAGTAATGCATTTATTTAATTAACAAAAAAGATTTCAGTTTACTATGAAGAACCTTTGTATAATAAATTATTCAAAGGTTTTTTTTGTTATTTTTATAAATAATCTAATACCTATTTATATGCATATATCCCATACCAAAAAGAATATTCTTATTAGCCTGCTAGTTCTTGTTCTACTACCTGTTGCTCTATTAGTAATTATAGAGTTCGGAACTTATAGATTAGAGAAACTAGCTACAGATACTTTAAAAGAAATCGCAATAGGAAAAAAAGGGAAAGGGTATTTTGTCAATTTTCAAGATTTTGATATCAATTGGTCTTCTAGCAAGATAAAAGCTATAGGCATTACCATTATTCCTAATATTCAAGATAATCATAACGATTGGATCAATGGGTCGGTTGATACTCTTAGCATTCAATTCAAAAATATTTTCAGTAGTGCTATTTTAGGTGAAGTAAACCTTGAACACATCAGAATAATTCATCCTAACATTCAATATTTTTGGATAAACCAAGATAAAAAAGTAGTTACTAAAAAAACGGGTAAACATTCACCTATACCTAAACTAGATGTGCTTAGTAAAAGGTTATCCTCTATCGGGATTTCTTCTATTGAAATTAGAGATACTGAATTTAATGGATATTCTGTAGATAAAAATAATAAGCACAAACATGTTTTTCATTCCAAACAGAATTTCATTATCGAAGGTATTGAGTTTAATCTTGATGAAAACAACATTAATAAAATTATAAACATCAAAACATTTATGTTCTCTTGTGGACCTACATTTATGAGAAAAGGTGGAAGTTTATATGGGTATGAATTTGATAGTCTAGTTATTAATAACCAGAATGATTTTATTACACTTTCAAAATTTAAACTTCATCCTCTTTATTCTGACAAATTGTTTTTTGATATATCAGGAAAACAAACTGATAAAATGACATTGGAAATTGAAGAATTGAAAGGGTCTGGTTTTAAACCTGAGCACTTATTTAACCGGGATATTATTGCATTAAATAAAATTTCCGTAGATCAATTAAATTATGATATCTACAGAGATAAAAACTATCAGGAGGACACCTCTAAATATAAAGAACTACCCAATAAATTAATTAAAAGAATGAAGATTGATCTGCAAATTGATACAATCAATATAAATCAAAGTGCGATCTCTTACAGAGAAAAAAGTAAAGATGCAGACAATCCAGGTATACTTCGATTAAGTAAAATAAATGGTAGTATTCATAATATCAATTCTACAAGTAATTCCCCTATCAAAATTGATTTAAAATTTAACTTCTTAAGTAAATACCCTGCCTATTTAAAATCTTCAATATCTTTGGATACTACCTCTAATTGGTTTTTAAAAGCAGATGGTCATATATCAAAGTTTCCTCTTGTTGCATTAAATAATTTTACACACAACAACCTTGGTGTTCTATTTCAAAGAGGATATTCTCAAAAAATAAATTTTAATCTGACTCTAAATAATGATATTGGTAGAGGTAATTTAGATTTTTTTTACAATGATTTAAAACTAAAAATTACAGGTAAAAATGACATGAAAGTTAGCTTTGTAGAATCATTAGCTGGTTTTGCTGCAAATAATATTGTTGCCTATAAAAATAATTGGGATGACAAAAGAGCTAGACATGCGCCATTATATTTTAAGAGAGTAACCTATAAATCGCCAATTCATTATTTAATTCATACTATATTATCGGGTGCACCAACCTCAGTAATTGGTTCGTACTCACAGTTACCCCCTGAGGAGAGGAAAGCGTATAAACATCACAAAAAAGCTACTCACCAATAAAAGTAATAACCAAAGATCTGGCTCCACCTCTATTTCTATGCTCACCTAGATATATACCTTGCCAAGTACCTAAAAGAGGTCTTCCATTATTAATTGGGATAGATACTGATGTTCCTAAAGTTGCTGTTTTTAAATGAGCTGGCATATCATCAGCTCCCTCATAAGTATGTTCGTAATAAGGTGCATTTTCTGGATGAACTCTATTAAAATGATTTTCAAAATCTGTTCTTACAGAAGGATCTGCATTTTCATTTATAGTAAGTGATGCAGAAGTATGTTTTATAAACACCTGTAAAATACCTGTATAACCTTTTATTTCAGGCACTTTAGACAAAACCTCATCTGTTATAATATGGTATCCTCTTGAATAAGGTCTTAATTGTATTTCTTTTTGTAAAACCATTTTTACTAAAAAAAAAAAGCTGCATTTTTAATTAATGCAGCTTCGTTATAAATCTTATATTCCTAATTGTTCAAATAGTTTTTCTATGTCTTCGCTAGATGGTCTTGGAGCATCTGCTGCTTTCACTTTTCCTTTTTTATCTAATAAAATAAACCTTGGAATAGATTGAATATTAAATTTTTGAACAAAATCATTATTATCTGCAAAATGGAACTGATTACCTTCTAACCCTTTTTTGATCACCATTTTTTTCCATGCTTCTGTATCTTGATCTACCGATAAACTTACAAAAACTACATCTTTACCATGATGCTTTTTTTCTAAATCTTGTAAAGAAGGAATTTCTCTTAAACAAGGTCCACACCAAGATGCCCAAACATCTATGTAAACATATTTACCTTCAAATTGCTTGAAGTCAACTTTTTCACCTTTTAAATCCTTAAAAGTATATAACTCCTTATCAGCTTTTGGTAAAAATGAAAAACTTGCGAATACTAATGTGATGATTGCCCCTAAAAGTGGGAGAATTAATTTCTTTTTCATAATGAGTGCGTGTATAAAATTATTGTTCAATGTAAAGATGCAAAATGGATTTCTAAAACTATAGGATATAATTCCTTTGTATGTGTCTATTCTTCCTAAAACATTAGAATGCAAAAAAAAGGCCGATAAGTTAAAACCTATCGACCTTTTGTAATCATTGGTATATTGCTATACTAGATAATATCTAAAGAACGGTTGATAAATGCAGTAAGATCAGCACCTTTCAAGTTACCTTGAGATAGTTTTGCTAAATCATAAGCATGTTTTACCAATTTATCTTGAGCATCTGTATTTTCTTCTTTCAAGATTCTTCCAACAAGTTCACTGTTACCGTTAATAGTTACAGTATCACCACCTGGGAATCCGCCAAACATGCCACCCATGCCACCTTGCATTGCTGACATTTCTTCCATTCTACGCATAAACTCAGGTTTAGTAATCATTACCGGAAGTTCATCAGCTGTCATAGCTTCAACTTTAGGCTCTAATTTGTCGTTGTTTAATGCTCTTTTAAAGATATCTACTAAATTCTTAGTTTCATCTTCAGTTAGAACTGATTCGTTTTTCTCATCTGTTTCAATCAAGTTGTTTACAGTATCAGAGTCGATACGCTTCATTGTAACATTTTCGAACTTATGCTCTGTATTGCTAACAAAATGATTATCAATCATAGTGTCCATTTTCAAGACATCATACCCTTTCTTCTTAGCAGCTTGGATGTAAGTATCTTGAGTACCTTGATCCGAAGCATATAAGAATACAGATTTACCATCTTTATCAACTTGGTTAGAAGCAATATGCTCTTTGTATTCTTCAAGCGTAAATTTCTTGCCATCAATGTTTTCAAAAAGGCAGAATTTTTTCGCTTTGTCAAAGAATTTATCATCAGTCATCATTCCGTATTTTACGAATAGACCAATACTTTCCCATTTCTTCTCATAGTTCTCACGGTCATTTTTGAACAAGCTGCTCAATCTATCACCTACTTTACGTGTAACGTAGCTAGAAATTTTCTTTACGTTAGCATCAGATTGTAAGTAAGAACGAGAAACGTTCAATGGAATATCTGGAGAATCAATTACACCATGCATTAAGCGTAAGAACTCAGGCATGATTTCCTCTACATTGTCAGTGATAAATACCTGACGAGAGTACAATTGAATTTTATCTTTATGAGGAGTGATATCTTCGCTTACTTTAGGGAAGTAAAGAATACCAGTTAATTCGAATGGATAATCTACATTTAAGTGAATCCAGAATAAAGGCTCCTCAGACATTGGATACAACTCCTTGTAGAAGTTTAAGTAATCCTCGTCTGTTAATGTTTTAGGATCTTTAGTCCATAAAGGTTCGTTTTTATTGATGATATGTGGTTCAACAATTTCCACATCTTTAGCATCATCACCTTCACCTTCTTTTTCTGTTCTCTTATCAACACCTACTTGAATTGGAATAGGCATAAATTTAGAGTAACGATCTAAGATCTGACGTAAACGGTGCTCGTCTACAAATTCTTCAGAATCTTCGTTTACATGAAGAACAATTGTAGTTCCTCTATCCGCCTTGTCAGATGGTGTGATTTCGTAAGTAGTAGATCCATCACATTCCCATTTAACAGCTGGCTCGTCTTTAAACGACTTAGTGATTACATCAACATTATCAGCAACCATAAATGCAGAATAGAAACCTAAACCGAATTTACCAATGATAGTTGATGTATCTACATCTTTAAATTTTTCAACAAATTCTGTTGCTCCAGAAAATGCTACTTGATTAATATATTTTTCAACCTCATCTTCGGTCATACCAAGACCTCTGTCAGTAATTGAGATTGTTTTTGCTTCTTTATCTACATCAACTTGGATTGTTAGATCTCCTAATTCCCCGTTGAATTCTCCCATAGATGCTAACTTTTGAAGTTTCTGAGTTGCATCAACTGCGTTTGCTACTAATTCACGTAAAAATATATCGTGATCAGAATACAAGAACTTTTTAATTATTGGAAAGATATTTTCAGTATTTACTGAAATAGAACCTTTTGACGCCATTTTATCTATATTTAGTTTAATAAATTACTTTTAAAAGCTAAATGGTATATTCTACCAATTCAGCATCATGACTATTTCCAAATTGCATACCATACCGAAAAAATAGTTTTTTTGTCAGTTTAATCTGTCGAAATGTCAGTTATCCTATAGTAATTTGGATTGAATCGGTTTTCTATTGGGTTTCAAGAAAAAATAGTATAAATTTGCAATAGTAATTTCAACTATTATAATTGGAATTAAAGTATAGCAATGGAAATAAGAGCAAATCTTGTTTCAAAAACTAATTTGAAAACTCTCTAATAAACATATATCTAACGGGCATAAATTTAGCTAATCAATAAATCTCGAGATTATATTTTCTCATGAATGTTTAGACATAATAATACATTCCAGTATTATTTATTTCCCTACAGATTATTTAAGAGTATTTTAAAAAACGTCGTAAGACCAGATTTTGGTCTTGCCTTCAAATTTGTATAAGTAGTCACACATCATAATGAAAGGCTGTCGAACATTTCGACAGCTTTTTTCTTACATATCATTTTGATTTTTAATCAAATAGTCTTTAAATGTGCAATATCTTCCCAATAGGTACTAATGAATTGAATATGTTTTCAATAAATCTGAAATTTATTCATTCTAACTATTAGCTTTGTCTTTCATAAGTAACTTTTATAATCATTATATGACATTTGAATCCCTTGGCGTAATGCCATCTATCCTTGAAGCACTTGAAACTCGTGGATATACAACACCAACTCCTATTCAAGAAAAATCTATCCCTTTTATTTTAGAAGGTCGTGATTTACAAGGATGTGCACAAACAGGAACAGGTAAAACTGCAGCCTTTTGTATACCAATTATTCAGCGTCTTTCTCAGAATCCTAAAAAGGGGAATAAAATTAGAACATTAATTTTAACACCTACTAGAGAGTTAGCCTTACAAATTGGAGAAAGTTTCAGTGAGTATAATGAGAATAATAATTTAAAACAGCTTGTTATTTTTGGTGGTGTATCTCAAGAAAAACAAGTTAAAAGATTAAAACAAGGTGTAGATGTTCTAATAGCAACTCCTGGTCGTTTATTAGATTTAATGCAGCAAAAGTTTATATCTCTTTCTCACTTAGAAATTTTTGTTCTAGATGAGGCTGACAGAATGTTAGATATGGGTTTTATCCATGATATAAAGAAGATATTAAAAGTACTTCCAGAGAAAAGACAATCTTTATTTTTCTCTGCAACTATGCCTGATAGTATTGTACAGATCTCTAACAGAATTCTTACAAAACCTAAAAAAGTAGAAGTTACTCCTGTTTCTTCTACTGCAGAAACTATCGATCAATTTATTTATTATGTAGATAAACGTAATAAGAAAAAGTTACTTTTTGAAGTATTAGAAGATGAGTCTATGGATTCCATTCTAATTTTTACACGTACCAAAAGAGGAGCAAATCACATTGCCGGTACTTTAAGTGATAAAGGTGTTAAAGCTGAAGCAATACACGGTAATAAATCTCAAACTGCAAGACAAAGAGCTTTATCTAATTTTAAAGATAAAAAAATTAGAGTATTAGTTGCTACTGATATTGCTGCAAGAGGGATTGATATCAGCCAACTAAAATTTGTAATTAATTTTGAGGTATCTGATACTCCAGAAACTTATGTACATAGAATTGGTAGATCTGGCCGCGCAGGAGAAGAAGGTGTTGCATACACTTTTGCTGATGGCTCTGAATTAAAAGATGTAAAGGCCATTGAGAAATTAATTGGTAAAAGAATACCTGAAATTAAAGATCATTCTTTCCCAATGCTTGAGAAAGAAAGTGACCTTGCAAAGGTTACTGCCAAAAAACAAAAACAAGGACAAAGAATTAGGTCTAAAGGTGCTCCTAAGAAAGGTAGAAATACATCTTCTGGTGGTGGCAATAGTGGCGGAAATAATAGAAATAGAGCGAGAAGAGGTAACACTAAAAAATCTTAACTTACTCATAATCCAAAAGAAGGTTACTACTTAATATTAAGTAGTAACCTTCTTTTTTATAAATTAATTTCTTCAATTCTAATAAATGTTCCGTAAACAGAAGACTCTATTGTAATCGTCCCTCCAATGACATTTGAACGGTATTTAATATTTTTGAGTCCAATTCCTTCATTTATTTTTTTTATATCAAAGCCAATTCCGTTATCCTCATAAATAATACGGCCAATATTTGCATTCTTTTCCCCAAAAAACTGTAAATATATAGAAGTAGCATTACTATGTTTTTTTGCATTGGTTAGTAACTCTTGTGTAATTCTATAACAATGGTTTAAATTGTCTGAATTTGTACTTTCGGGCCATGAGTGAAACTGAAGATAAACATGCATGTTTTCATTATTATACCTTGCTCCTAAATCTAAAATAGCTTCTTTAAAGTTAATAGAATCAAGTGTTGGAGATAGTAAACCATGGCTCATATCTCTAACTACTTTTATCGTTTTAGAAATTATGGATTTAATTTCTTTATCACCTAAATCATCTGATTTATTTACTAGTGCTAAATTTCCGCCAACATAATCATGGAGCTCCCTTCCTATTCTATTTCTTTCTTCTTCCTGTCCTCTAAGAATGGCTTGTGAGTATTCTTTTTCGTAATTTTTTTGAGAAATTAATAATGAATTATGCTCTTCATACACCTTTAGTAAGTGATTAATCAAGATAGCAAAGTATGATAGTGATTCGTATGTAATAAAAATATAATAAAGATAATCTGTAAAATTAGCCCTTTCTATTATCCCCATATGAGGTAAAGAAACAAAAACTGCAATTACAAAAAGCCTTGAAATAAAAACGATGAATGTATATTTTGCTAATGAATTATTTTTATTCCATTGTTTTAACAAAACATAAAAACACAAGCCAAAACTAATCCATGATAAAAGAACAATACTTGTAAAAATACTTGCTACAACAATGTAATTAGATACATATACCAGCAACAAGGTAGTTAGAACTGTATAAGTAAATATTCCTGGTGTTATCCATATTAATATTTTTCTAAAACTCGGGTCCCTATCTGCAATATAATAGTAGAAATACATCAGAAATGTAACGTATATCATATTCGCTACATGCCTTATCACATAGTTTAATTGCTCTAATTCTATTGGTATATATTTTAAAAATAAGCCCAGTTCACTTTCTGCAAAAAGTAACCCTCCATAAAATGATATCGCATAAAAAACAAATATTTTTTTCCTCGTAGATAGGCCTATTATCAAACCCAAAGTAAGAAATACTAATACAATAATTCTTAATATTTTTATTACTTCTCGCTCATTATGTACATTGTTATAAAAGGTATCACTTTCATATAAAAATATGTCGGTATGCGTAGGCCAACCTTCACCATCCATAAAATAGTATATTTCTTTTGTCTCCCCTGCCTCAAAAC